>NZ_FOKY01000001.1:300000-490415 GCF_900112165.1 Brevinema andersonii | reverse complement strand
ATCATGAAAGATGCTTTCAACCGTGACTAAAACAGTTTCGGAACTCTCCACAATGAAACTCATTGATATTTATTGTTTATATAAATATGAGAAGAATACCAATAAGAACAAACAGACTTTCCATTCCAACAAAGTCTTCCAGATACTTTAATACAAAAAACTTGATTGCGGAGAAATTTTTTCTAAAACGGATAATATATTCATACCCCCCCCCCCTTCTCTCTTATATAGATATATCATCCGACTTTTTCAACAAAACGTGAGCTTATTTTTCCAGTTTGTGAGAGGAATTTGTTCATTAGCTGATGCATTAAAGATGGATTTTTCAGTTAATAGCTTTATAGTTTCCTTTTGAATTAATATTTAGTATTTTTATGTAAATCATATTTTTTATAAATTATTGTCAATTTTATAAGTTTGTAGCATACGGAGATTATTTTCTTTAACATCCTTTCTTACTAAACATTGCTCAAAATTGAGGTGTCCTAAGCCTTTAATTGCAATAGCTCTTTGCAACCCCAAATTATATAAAACTTTACCATCTTCGATAGTCAAATTAATAGTTGTATAATTTCCTTTATGATTATAACAACCAATAGCTAACAATCCCCATAATACTTTAATTTGACCAACATGCGCCATCAGATTATTAACAGAAAGTAACTCTAATACACATTCCAGATCTAAATATTTCATATTAATTCTCCTTAATATCAATATAACTTTCAAAGGTAACATCTTTTAATGTAAAATTAGTATTTTTTTGTGCAAAATTTGCTTCCATTTCTTTCTTGATAGCTGATAAATCAGGATAAAATTTTGTATCTATCTGTCTGAGAATAAAACGCGAATAACGATATTTTTCCCAAATTTCATCAACTTCATGTGATGCTGTTAAAGTCAGTAATTTTTTAAGGTCTTTTTCCTTCACAATTTGTGTATTTAAATATGTTAACATCCCATCTATCAAATTACGAATACTCCTCAATAAATCCAAACTACAAACATGAACAGCTAAATCCAAACACCATATATAATACCGTTCTTCCTGATTGGAAAAAGTTACAATAAAATGAAACTTAGGTAACTGAAAAATTTCTTTTGCTTCGATAGAGAAGTCTCCTATCCCCATTACATCGAGCTTTCCCATAAAAAGATCAACAAATCCTATAGACATATTTCTCTCCTTATTTTTTTCAATGGCCTCCCAACAGAGTTTTTGCCTTATCCACAACTGCCCAAACCGAAACACCATATTTTTCTTTCAATTCTGTTGATTTACCTGATTCCGTAAACGTATCAGGAACACCTACAATACCCACAGGAAAACAACGGGATGCAAAATATTCCGCAATAGCGCTCCCTAAGCCACCAATCACACTATGATTTTCTAATGTAATAACAGCTTTAACCTGCTCAGGAAGCTGATCCAGATGCTGTATATCTAAAGGTTTCAATGATCGCACATGGATCAATTGAACCCCAATGCCCTGTCGACTTAACTCTTCAACACTATCAAGTGCCTGTTCTAAGGTTGAGCCATCAAACAACAATGCAATATCATTACCGGTCGAAGTAATAAGTTTATTAGAAATATCAAAATTACTATCTTCTTCATCGCGATAAATCAAAGGTACAGGTTCCCTAGAAACTCGAATATAATACATACCATTATGCCATGCAGCATAACGCAGAGCAGCTCTGACATCATTTTCATCGCACGGTAGAAGAATATGCATATTAGGTACACAGCGCATCAAAGCCATATCTTGTGTTGCCTGATGACTAGCTCCATCAGGACCAGCATCCAAACCAGGATGAGTAGCCGCAATTTTAATATTCAAACGTGCATAAGCAGCCTGCCTAATTTGAGTCCAAACAGTACCAGTCGCAAAAATAGCAAAATTAACATAAAATGGAATGAAACCTTCCAATGCCAATCCAGAAGCTGCACTTAATGAGCTTTGTTCGCCAATTCCCAATTCCCAAAAATGATTTGGTGCTGTCTTATGAAAATCCAGAGCAGAAGTTGACGAACCTAAATCATTATCGATAACAATAATATTTTTTTGTTCTTTATAAATACCAGCCAGTGTGCTGCCGATAACTGCTCGAGGAGCTGTTTTTCCATGAATTTGAACCATTATTTTCTCCTTACTAACTCAATTCAGCTAAGGCTTTCTGATAAGATGCGCCATTCAGTGTTATTGAGTGGCTATCCGGATTATTTTCGAAAAGTGACACTCCTTTTCCTTTTATGGTATGCGCAATAAACACTACAGGTTTTTCATACGTTTGGGAGAGTCCTTCAAATGCATCGAAAATCTGCTGCATATCATTGCCGTCTTTGATAATACGGGCATCCCAACCAAAAGCTGAAAATTTATCCTGCAAAGATCCTAAATTAATTACCTCATCCACCGGATCATGTGATGACAACTTATTACAATCGATAATAGCTACAAGATTATCAAGTTTGAAGTGAGCTGCTTGCTGAGCGGTTTCCCAGATTTGACCCTCGTGAAGCTCAGCATCTCCGCATAACGCAAATACTTTATGAGTGTTGCCAGTCAGTTTACGGCCATAAGCCATCCCCATCGCAACAGCCAAACCTTGGCCAAGAAGCCCTGTATTCATTTCCATTTCAGGAATTTTATTAATGTCCGGATGCCCTTGAAGCCGTGAATTTAATTGTTTAAGGGTACAAAATTCGTCCTCTTTGACACAGCCGTAACTGTAAAGAATAGCATAAGCCATTACAGCTACGTGACCTTTCGATAATATCAAACGTGAACGTCCGGGAGCATTTAGATCAGAAATAAACATAGCATAGACAGCAACAGCTAAATCCATTGCTGAAAATGATCCCCCTAAATGTGCCACAATATTACTTTGATGCATCATTTCTATCAAAATCCTACGTGCTTGTTTAGCCTTTTTTTCGAGTTCTGTAACAGAAATTTTAGCCATTTTCTTCCTCTGTTTCAAAATATTTACTATATAAAGAATTATAATATATTGTATAAAAATGTAAAACAAATGTCAATAATTAAAAAAAATATCTAATGTTTTACAAATATCGGCAAAAAACAATTACATTAAAATAGATTTACTTTTATTTTACTATATAAAATGAATTTTGCAAGCATGTTAGTTTAATGATAGAAAAAATTATAAAACTTTCTGGAATAATATAATAAAATAAATTGGAATTTTTTGTTGTAGTTTATAAAATATCATTCAGGGATATTGTTTATAAATTATATGTTCCTAAAAATTGAAGTTGGTATATTTTTTATTATCTACGACAAAATAGCAAATCTTAAATTACAGATTTGCTATTTTGTTTATTTGCCCGAGACAGGAGTTGAACCTGCACATCCGTTACAGATACAAGATTCTGAATCTTGCGTGTCTACCAATTCCACCACTCGGACTTCTTTTCATATTCTAAAGCAATTAAGAGATTTTTTCAAGAATTTTAGCTAAAATATTCCTAGAAATGAAAAAATATACTATAATTGAAAAAAAATAGAGGTCCTTATGATTCCAGAGCTTTACAACTCCGCCACACGAAAAATAGAACCACTTCCTCAAAAACAGACATTTAATATTTACTCCTGTGGCCCTACCGTCTACGATTTTGCGCACATAGGAAATCTTAGAACTTTTCTTTTTGAAGACCTCTTGATACGCAGTTTAAAATTTCTTGGTTATTCAGTCAACCACGTCAGGAATATTACTGATGTTGATGACAAAATTATTGAACGTGGCTACCAAAAAAAACTAGAGTGCCAAAAAATCACAGACCTTTTTAGCAAACATTTTTTTGAAGATCTAGAAACTCTTAACTTTGATCAGTCCAGCACAACCTATCTCAAAGCAACCAACTACATCCCACAAACGATTGTATTAATCCAACAGTTGATTAATCGAGGGGTTGCCTACGATAGCGAGGATGGAGTATACTTCCAAACAAAAGCCTTTCCAAAATACGGAGATTTTCCAGGATTAGATTTAAAACACATTAAAACAGGAGCTTCTGGCAGCGAAGAATTTCTCGATAAGCAAAATTTAGATGACTTTGTCTTATGGAAAAAACACAAACCTGAAGATGGTGAAATTTTCTGGGAGAGCCCTTGGGGCAAAGGACGTCCGGGTTGGCATACAGAATGTGCAGCAATAGCAACAAACACCTTTCCCGAAGGTCTTGATATTCATACAGGTGGCATTGATCTCTTGTTTCCGCACCATACCAACGAAAAAGCACAGTACGAATGCTTATCCAATAACACGATGGCAAAAATCTGGCTTCATACCACTCATTTGTTGGTAGACAATAAAAAAATGAGCAAAAGTTCCGGTACTTTTTATACGCTTAAGGATCTACTCAGCAAGGGATTTTCGGCGCGTGCGGTACGTTTTTATTTACTGACAGGAGCACATTACCGTACACCTTTGAATTTTACTCTCGAAGGTCTGGCCGCAGCTGAACAATCGCTTAAGCGACTAGACAATTTTATTCATGAATTTTCAGCCAAAGATGCTCCTGATCCTCAACTTAAGATTCGTTTTACAACAGCACTCATGAAAGATTTTAATATTTCAGCTGCTATGTCGGAAATTTTTGAATTAGTAAACGATTTTTTTCAAAGAAAAAATTTTCCTGTTCAAACAATATCCGATTTAAAAGAAATCAATAATATATTAGGATTTCTGAGATTCGATAACAGTGAAACATTAACACCTGAAGAAAAGCTTCTATTTGATATGCGAATAGAAGCTAGAGATACTAAAAATTGGATTGAATCTGATCGTTTACGTGACGAATTACTTAATTTAGGAATCGAAGTACGGGATTCAAAAGAAGGAACTTCATGGCGGCGCCTTTAATTTTAACAATTCGTAACAACTAGAGAGAATGTATCCGTTCATAAAAATTCTTTATAGAGTCTGCAATAGCTCGATAATTTTGAGTTTCTAACAGTTCTTTCTGAAAAATAGAACCTTTCACACCCACTGCAGCAATACCAATACGAAGCAATTGCAAAGAAGTATACAACGTTAATCCACCTGTCAACATAAGTTTGATATTTGGCATATGCTCTAGCAGTGAACTGACCGAACGTAAAGGGGCTTGACTGGCCGGAAATAGTTGAATTAGCTCGGTACCTGTTGTTTGGGCCTGATAAATTTCTGTAGGAGTCAATCCAGAAATAATTGCAGGAATTTGATATAAAGATGAAACAGTTAAAATTTCTTTAGCCATCACAGAGCTGACAATAAACTTAGCACCACCGCGAATTGCTAGTTCTGCATCTTCCGAAGAGTATAAAAATCCAGCACCTAATTGAAGCTCTGGATATCGAAGCGACCATTCTCCCAAAAGTGAAGCGGATTCCAAATGGTTTTTAGACCGAAAATTTACTTGCAACACTGGTACTCCTTGATTCAACATCACATCAAATAACGCAAAAGGATTTTTAAGACTGTCTAAATCTATGATAGGTAAAAACTTAAGATTTAAAATAGTTTCAATAGGACTCATGATATTCTCCAAAAATTGATATTTGGTTTTTTTGATAAAATATTTTATACTTTATAAGAAAGAAAATTTTGGAAGCCGCCATGAAAAAAAATCAGCTCTTCGACGACATTAAAATCATCTCCAATAACAAAAAAGCTTATCACGACTATGAAGTTCTGGAAAAATACGAAGCCGGCATAGTCCTCAAAGGAACTGAAATAAAATCGGTACGTGAAGGCAGAGTCAATCTAAAGGAAAGTTATGTTTTAGTCCGAAACGGTTCCGCTAAAATTCTCGGTATGAATATTAGCATATATAAATTCGGCAACTTAAATAATCATAATCCTTTACGGGAACGCACTCTCTTGATGCACAAAAAAGAAATTATCAAACTGGAACAACATTCCGCACAAGGTGGACTAACCATCATTCCCCTTTCAATGTATATCAAAGGACGATTAGCGAAATTGTCTATCGGATTATGTAAAGGCAAAAAACTTTACGACAAGCGTGAAAAACTAAAAGCAACAACTGTCAATCGTGAGATCCAAAGAGCCCTTAAAAACGCTCGACATTAAAATTATTACTTTCGCATACCGAACAACTTGGATCATCAGGCAGCAGCTGGACATGACAACCAAAAACCTCACGCATGACGCTTTTTGGCAAATCATGCGTTGAACCAATATATTTAAATTCATTCATGAGCAATGCAATTCTGTCGGCAGATCCAGCAATCGCCCCAATATCATGAGAAATAATAATAATTCCCATATCTTTTTCCGAACGCAGTGTTGAAAGCAAATGGTAAAAGCGGTCGATAGAAGTGAAATCCAATGCAGTAGAAGGTTCGTCCATAAACAAAAGCTGCGGCTTGCTGGATAAAGCTAAAGCAATCAGTGCCCGCTGCCGCTGCCCACCCGATAAATCGCGGAACATAGAATATTTTTTATCTTGCAGATTGACTTTAAGCAGTGCTTCCTCCGCCTGAGCATGTTCTTCAGGCGTGAGCTTTTCGAACCAAATTTTTCTAGCTTTAAAACCTTGAGTCACAATATCATATACGGTCAAAGGCAATAAAAGATTAGTATTATGATGCTGAGGTAAATAAGCAATTTTTCCTGCATAATGCTTGATAGCACGTTTGGGAGGCATTCCTCCAATTAATATACTACCGCTATCCGGACAAAGAAACCCCAAAATCGTTTGCAATAAAGTTGTTTTACCGCTACCGTTTGGTCCGATAATGGCTAAAATTTCAGGATATTCCAATGAAAAATTAATATTCTTCAACACAGGTTCTGTATGATAACGCACAAATAAATTCTTAACTTCAAGTGTTAGCATAATCCTTCACTCCCGGAGCGCATTTTTTATTTTGCTACATATATCTTTTTTATCTGGTATATCAAAAATTAATATTTTCCGCTTTGATTTCAACCCTGAAACAATATGAATAGATTTTTTGGGACAAGAAAGAAGATTTGAAAAATAATCTATTACGGCCTTATTAGCTTGACCATCAACAGGAGAAGCCGTGATTTTGAGTTTTAACCCTTGATTTTCGCGGATTAAAACCGTACGCGAAGACTTCGGCACAACAGTTAATTCCAGTTTCATTATATCAACGCAATACCAGATTCGCAAGAATCCTTACTAAAAATTCCAAAAGATTAAGAAAAATCATCATGTAAAACGGAGAAAAATCAATAATACCAATTCTAAGTGGGGGTAAAACTCTCAGCAATGAAAAGTATACCGGTTCAATGAGAGCATCGATAAACCGAAAGAGAAAAAAGGAACGATCTACAGGAATCCATGTTGATAAAATCCAAATAAAAAACACAATATTATAGCAGTATATCAAGAAAAATAAAAACTGAAATATTTGCACCATACAGCGAACTCCTTGCAGATTTTATCGGTAATAGCAATTAATAACTTAATTTTTAGTGAATAGTATCTGCCCTAAACGCACCATGGTTGAACCTTCAAGGATTGCCCATTCAAAATCACGACTCATACCCATAGACAACTCTAATTTAGGTAAAGAGTATTCTCGAATTATCTTTTCTCCTATCTGACGCAGAATCGCAAATGCATGACGGGTTTGAAATTCGTTCGCATCTAAAGCCCCAATAGTCATCAATCCAGAGAAAACTCTGCATTTTTAGAATTCAAAAAAATTTCAACCATCTCGCCCAGCTGGGCAAGAGAACGAAGACCATGTTTAGCATCATCTTGAGCCGTATTAATTTGAATAAAAAACTTCTTTTTAACCAATAATTGATCAACTTTAGTACAGAGCCGTTGCGCCTGCTTCAACGACTCAACAGTTTGGATCACATCAAATAGTTTCAATGTATTATTTTCTTTATTTTGCTGGAGGGGTCCAATTAAATGTTTCACAAATAAACGAGGCTCAAGTTGAGGAAATTTTTCGCGCGCTTCTTGAACTCGATTCTCACCAATATTAACAATACCTTGATCAATAAGTTTAGCTGTCTCTTCAGGAGAATGGTTCTTAGTGACCCCGAGAACCGTCACTGTATCATAACGCCCTGCTACAGCAAGAGCATGATCAATACGTTCAAAAACGGCTTCAAATGGCATGTTTCAATGCTTCCTCTTTACGTTTAAGAGACTGTAGTTCCCTTAAAAACAAAAACACAGTAATAATTCCCATAAGTATGTTGGTATAAGAAAACGAATACCAAACACCTTTAAGACCCATAATTTTAGGAAGAACCACTTGAAATACTAGCGAAAACACCGGATAAATCAACAACAAAAAATAAGATTCCTTAGCATGACCCATAGCTTGAAACGCTTCAGCTACTACTGTAAAAAATGCCCAACCACAAAAAGAAAATCCAATTATTTGCATAATTTCGCGACAAAGTGCGATAACATTGATATTACTTGTGAACAAGCGAAACAAAGGCGTCGGTGCCCACAAAAACAGCAGTGTAATAATAACAGAAATTTTGAAGGCAAGGCCTGTCATTTCAAGAACAATATCCCGCACCCGCTGATAACTATTAGCTCCGTAATTAAGGCCAATTAACGGCTGGCCTCCAATTGATATACTAACAATCAACATAGCAGTCAATGGCAAAATACGATTAACGATCCCAAAGGCTGATAGTGCATTGACACCGTAAGGGCTGATATTCTTAACGGCAACAGCCATTGTGAAAGAAACTAATAATAACCGCATTCCCGAAGGTGTCCCAATAACAAGAATATCTTTTAAAACTGTCGGACGGAATTGATGCAGTCGAAAACGAGTATGATAGACTTCGGAAACTTTTCTCAACGCAGCCACAAAAACAATAATTTGTGAGATCGCTGTTGCAAAGGCAGCACCTTTAACACCCCAAGAAAACTCCATAATAAACAAAGCATCTAAGAAAATATTAAGGACTGCTCCTAATAAAGTCAGACAAGTAGACATCATGACTAAACCTCGACTTCTCAGTATGCTGAGAAGAAGATTATTAACAGGGAGCACAAATCCTGTCCATAAAATGATACTGCCATAATCACGAGAATATTGCAAAATCTCATTGGTTGAGCCTATTGCGCGTAAAAAATCATCCAATCGCAACAGCAAAGCAAAACAAATAATACTATTTATAATCAGAGATGACCAAAATGCATGTACAGCAACATCAACAGCATGGCTATCATTACCAGAACCCAGAGCACGTGAAATAACCGATGCAGCACCAACACTGAAAAATAAAGCGGTAGCAATAAAAAAGAATTGTATTGAATTGATCACGGAAAGTGCTGCTAATGCTTGATTGCCGACAAAATGTCCGATAAAAATAGAATCAACCGTATTATAAAGCGCTTCGATAGTACCAGCAATCATAGACGGCACCGAAAGCCCTAATAACACTTTAGGAATATTGTCATCATGAAGAAATTTTTTTGTATCCGACATGAATTCTCCTATTTTTGAAGTTTGGCTCTAAGGAGAGGCAACTGTATTCTCAGCATGATAACCGCAAGTGTAAAATTGATGAAATCTGCGATAGGAAGTGTCATCCAAATACCCTTCAAGCCAAACCACATAGGCAGCGCCAGGAATCCGATAATATGAACCAGCGGCCTAGAAACCGATAAAAATAATGCAGCTTTGGGATGACCTGTTGACTGCATCATGCCAACAATAATCATTTGACAACCAAACAAAAAGAACAACGAACCCATAATCCGAGAGGCCCGTCGCGAATAATCAATGGTTTGAAGATCGTTCGTGAACATTTGGAACAAGCCCGCTGGAGCCAAAACAAAAACAATGGAGCCTATTAGTGCAATAACTGTTGAAACGCTGATTGAAACTGTTAATGCTTTGACTATTCTGTCATAACGTTTTGCGCCAAAATTAAATGAAATAATCGGCTGGACACCCAAATTACAACCAAAA
Organism: Brevinema andersonii; assembly: GCF_900112165.1. NCBI lineage: Bacteria > Pseudomonadati > Spirochaetota > Spirochaetia > Brevinematales > Brevinemataceae > Brevinema > Brevinema andersonii. The sequence continues at coordinate 480,450 of NZ_FOKY01000001.1, read as the reverse complement.
ATCGGCATAAATGCTAAGTTGACAATACGGTTAACAATCCCATAAGCAGCAAGTGGTACAGTTCCATAACTCTGCAAAGCTCGGTTAGCAACAAAACTCATTAATGAAAAGGTACCCAATCGAAGTCCTGTCGGCAACCCAACCATAATAATCTGAGATATCAAAGAGCGATCTAAGGATGCATGTCGGAAATCCGAGCTCTTAATGGCATAATTTTTGAACATGAAATAAAATGAAAGTCCTAATACTACAATCTGTGAAAGCACTGTTGCAACAGCTGCTCCTTTGACACCCCAACAGAATCGAATAATAAATAGAGCATCCAGACCTATATTAATTAGTGCTCCTGCAGAAATTAAAATCATTGATAAATTAGCCAATCCTTTTGCACGCAGTACGCCAGACATCAGTGCGTTAACAGATGGTACAAAGCCTGTCCATAAGATTATGCCAGCATAATCTCGAGTATGTGATAAAAAACTTTGTGCTGAACCTAAAAATAACAACATTTGGTCCAGAAAAAAAAGCATCGACCAAGATAAAATCAAACTAAGCCCAAAACTTAAACTTAGCCCGTAGATCAAAACAATATTGACCATTTGATAATTTTTAGCACCAAGAGCCTGCGAAATCAATACCCCTGTACCAACACTCATCATTGCACCGACGGCTACCTGAAGCATTTGAATAGGATTATTGACCGTCAACGCTGCTATTGCCTCGCTGCCAACGTAATGACCCACAAAAATTGAGTCCACTGTATTATACAGTGCTTCCATCAAACTTCCGACCATCATTGGAAACGATAGTTTCATTAGAAGTTCAAAAATATTATCACTATCTAAAATAGCATTTTTATTGTGAGATTTACTCATAAGTTCCTCTTTTACAAGTCTTGCAATGCATGCTGTTTACGGGTTAGGAGTTTGAACTCCTTATTCATAATGACAGCCGTAAGCAGTGAATTAGTGATGTCGGTGATTGTAAACGTATACCAAACTCCTGCCATTCCAATAAATTTTGGAAGAATGTTCATTGTAAGCACCATAATAATAGGACGTGCAAGAGATAAAATAAACGCTTCCTTAGGATGTCCAATCGCCTGTAGAGCTCCGGAAGAGATAATTTGGTAACCGTACATAAAAAAAGTCAGACCGACAGCAAAAGAAATCTTTTCAGCATAGGTAATAATTTCAGGAGAATCCGTAAAAAGCCGGAATAAAAATACAGGTGTCATAACTAGCAGTATCGACGGAATCAAACCAACAATAGTACCAGCAACAATACCTTTTTTAATAATTTGTTTGACTTTTGAATAATGCCGAGCTCCGTAATTGTAACCTATCATCGGCTGAAGGCCGAGATTGGATCCAAAAATAGGTTGATACGCCAAATGCATCATTCTATTTACAATGCCAAATGCCGCAACAGCTTCCGCACCGTAAGGTGAAAGCTGCCTATTTGCAGTGAGGTTCATAAGAGCAAAAATGCCGCTGCGCAAAAAAGCAGGCCCACCAATCAACAAAATCTCTCCAAAAAGCCGAATACTTAAGTTTTTACAATTTAAAGAATTAAACTTTAATTGATATTCAGAAATTACCATATTCAAGGCAAGAATTGTCACTAACATTTGCGCACAGATTGTGGCCCAGGCTGCTCCAGATACACCCCAACCAAATATAATAATAAAAAGAGCATCCAGAAAAATATTCGTTAAAGCTCCACAAAGCATTAAAATCATAACTTTTTTGGATAATCCTTTTGCACGAAGTGAGCCACCTAAAATGCTATTCAATGGTAGGATAAAACCTCCCCACAAAATTACACTTCCATATTCTCGCGAATAACTAAGAACTTCTTCAGATGATCCGATAGTTCGTAAGATATTATCTAAAAACATTAACATTAGCCAAGACATAGATAAAGTGGTTAAAAATCCTATAACAATGCCTGTAATGAGTGTTTTTTCGACTTTAGCATGATTTCTAGTTCCGAGTGCCCGCGAAATAATAGACGCAATACCTACAGAAAACAACGCACCAACAGCTAATAGACCTACTTGTATTGTATTATTTACTGCCAAGGCTGCCAAAGCCTTGCTTCCGACAAAATTCCCAACAAAAATAGAATCTACTAAGTTATAAAGAGCATCAAAAAATCCGCTGACCATCATCGGAACTGATAAAATAATCATTGATTTGATAATATTATCGGATGCCAGCAATTTTTCAGAATCGGAGGACATGTTCACCTCTCAGGGAAATCCTATAAAACCAAGAACTTGATTACTTAGATTGAGTCAAAAGATATACTTTACCCATCGCAAAATTACCCCAAGATGATAACGGAAAACGGTCTAACATTTCTTGATATGCTTCAACCGCACCTTCAATATCATTGAGAATTTCTTTATTACGTGCCACAGAAATTAAAACATAATCACTCAAATAATTTTTTTTATCTGTTTTGAGAGCGCTTTCATAACTGCCAATAGCTTTGGCAAACTGCCCTTTTTTTTCGTAACTGATGCCCTCTGCTATATAAACCACCGCTCCCCAAAAATCAGGATGCTTTTTCTTAACCTCATCCAGATAGCCATCAACATCATATTGCAATTGGTTCGTGCCTTGTAAAGGTTTAAGGATCGGCTCATCGGAAATGCGTATCAAAATTAGAGCAGCTCTCGCTCCTGCAACCGTTCCTGCATAATCCAATGTAAGTGTATCAACTGTTTCAAGAGCACGCTGATAAACTTTTTCAACCGTAACCGTATGCTCATCGCCGGGAGTATGGACATGATTAGGTTGTTGAACATCCTGTATTACAGCAGAAATATTTTGCCATGCCTCATCGAAAAGGTCTGCCGCTTCATCTTCCTTATTTTTATGAGACTGATAAACATACCCCGCTGCAATCGAAGCTGCTAAAATAGCTCCTAAAACGCTCAATACTATTATTCGTTTTCTTATTAACGCGTCCATTAGAGCGTTGATATCAAAGCCTTTCATAGATGCCTCTTATTTCCCTGATTTTTTGACAGAATCTAGCGCAGCTCCTAAAATATCGCCCAATGTCGGATTTACAGTTTGCGGATTCATATGTTTTGCTATATCCTGCTGTTCCTGAACTTTCTCAGCCTCTTTAACACTCAGCTCAATACGATTCTGATCAACATTAACACGCCGAACAGCAGCTTTAAGTGTATTACCTTCTTTATACAGAGATCGTGGATCATTGACATGTTCTCTCGATAACTGCGATACGTGAATAAAAGCTTCAAGACCACCTTCAACTTTAACAGTCACGCCATCCTGTGAAACACCAAGCACTGTCCCAGAAACTATAGCGCCGTTAGGATGATTATCGGCAAAATTTTGATATGGATTTGCCGAAAGCTGTTTAATACCTAGTTGTAACCGTTCTTTAGAGGAATCAATATGCAGAACTGTTGCCGTTACAGGATCGCCTTTTTTGAAGCGCTCTGTAAGATCAAGATCTGTGTTGATCCAGTCAATATTTTCTTTACGGATAAGACCTTGAATGCCGTCATCAAAGGCAACAAATATCCCAAAATCAGTAATTGAAGTGACAATACCTTCATGTTTAGTTCCAACAGCATATTTTTGAGCTGCAGAATGCCAAGGATTTTCTAATAAATCACGCAGTGAAACAACTATTTTTCTTGTATCAAGCTGTATTTCTTTGATTTTTACTTCGATGCGGTCACCCAAATTAAGTAGGCGCTTAGGGTCGGAAACACGCGATGTCCAGCTCATTTCGCTAACAGGAAGTAGCATTTCAACACCCTTATCATCTTCAACAATGACAAGATTCCGCGCAAAACGCACTGTTTTTGCAGGTACATTATCACCAATACGGTGTTCTGCAACAAAAACATCAAACGGATCTGGAACAACTGCTTTACGGGATACTTTAACAGACCGTTTTTGAGGGTCGATGCTTTGTACTGCCACTTCAAGAATGTCACCTGGCTTAAGGACATCCTGCAAATTTCTAACATACTTCCAATCAAATTCTGTGACATGCATAAACATATTCACACCTTCAGCAGTAAGCAAGGCAAATGCTTCTTCGACACTTTGTACTTTAGCAGAAATTTTATCACCGGGATTGTAACCAGAGCTGAAACTGTCAAATGATTCTCTTTGTGAAATGTAACGAGCTTTACGTTCGGAGACAACAATACGAGAACCTTGACGATCTCGTTTAATATCAAGCACCAAAACAGCAAATTCTTTTCCTATAAGATCTTGCGGATTCTGAACAGAGCGGACATGCGATATCGGTAAAAATGCTCTTACACCTCCGATGGATACTTCATAACCAACAAGCTGGCTATCCTTGCTAACTAAAACCTCAACTATAGCTTGTAGCAGAGAATTATCCTTAAGGGCTTGACGAATATTTTCCATAGCCTGCATTTGCATAGCTTTTTTCATCGAAACATAAGGAACACCGTCTTTATCCCCTGTGAATGCAACCATTACAGTATCGCCAGGAGACAAATCATTAACCGTCTCAGACTCTGGAAGTATTACTTCCGTTTTACCGCTGCCACTGAGAAAATATTCGGCATCACCTTTGCTTATGACAGTCCCGGAAAACAAACCTCGTAAATTCACCTCAACCGATTTATCCTCATTCATTGCCTGGAGGAAAATATCGTCTTGTATACTCATCGCCAAACCCCGCTACATAATTTTCAATCATTTTCAAATCACTCTAATTATCCATGATTTTTTCAAAAAAATCAAATTTATCTTCAATTAATAGGAATTTCTATACCGGTCAGTTCGAAATCGCCAGCACTCCTCGTACCGTCATAGCTGATCGTCTTGAACGACACTGGAATATACTTGCCGTCAAACTCTTTCCACACAATAATAATCGCAAATTTTTTCTTTTTGTCCTCAAAATAATCCAGCCGTTCGACCAGTCCAAGCTTACCTACCCGAAACATATAAGCCACTTCCGCATCACCTTTGTTGAAGCCGACCTGCATAATATCCGGTTTAGGCTGCGCAATAACAAACAATTCCTGAAAACGCCAGTATCCTGAACTCGAAAGCAATGGCAAAAGCATTTCATTGATATGCCGCTCGTAAGCAGAAAGCGCATTTTCATAGAAAGAATCCGTATTTTTTACTCTAAGTTGCAACCCCCGATCAGCATGAAACTGCACTTCAACAAAATAATCCCCGGAAGGAATTTTTTCACGGAGCAATTTTTTCGATCCGGCATCCGTCAAGCGTGCTGAGAATTCCTTTGCCGCAACACCGCCCGCATGCTTAGCTCTCAGCTCCAGAAAAACCTGCCGTTCTGGGGACAACTCCTGTCCAAAAACAGGCATAACTACCAACAATATCCATAATAATTTCATAGGCATTCCTAACTGATTATTTTTCTTAAAAAGCGGACAAATCGCGAATTACGCCACCATTCCAATGTGCGCTCGGCAAGATCTTTTGTTTGTTTAGTTTCATCCTGGATATTTGATTTTGCCTGATTTTCTGTGATATTCGTAATCCGAAGACGCACTAGCCCATCCGACCCATATGATGCCATTATTTCACGACGCCGACCGGCCCCTACATAACGGGCAATACCCTCTTTTTGATAAGTTTCTGCTTCGATTGTCAATGTTTTGTCAGGATTGAACCGAACACCCAAAATACCGTTTGAGCCGTCAGCAATCCAAATAATATCTTCGTAAACATACAACCCCAACCCTTCACCTATCAAATTCAAATGAGCAACAAACTCTCCGGGAACATTTCGAGCTTTGCGTTCATAGATCGTCAAGCCATCGAGCCGATCGACAACCGCAAGATATTTTCTCCTATTCACCTCAAACGGCACTACCGATTCAACCTCAGAAAATTCTCGTGCGATTGTTTTGAGAACTTTACCGGAATTTCGATCTGCCACCGCAAATCCCGCAGTACCTGCTGCCAAATACAAAGTTCTGGCATCGGCTGTCATATTGCGGACACTCGGCATAATAAGGTTGGTTTTGACCAACTTAATGCTTGTATCAATCTTGTAGCGCGGCAGCAGCCGGAAAATTTCCGCCAAAACCCGAGTATCAATAGCATTAATAATCTCAAGATAACGGCCTTCCTGCCAAAAACGATACAACTGCTTAGGGTCAAGTCCAGAACTTTCAAAAAGTGGCACCAGTTTCGTCAAAAGATTAGCCTGGCTGAATAACGCTTCGAAAAGGGCTGTCATTTCGGGAGCACTCAACGCCATCAATTGGGATTTGAGTTCGCTCTGACCGTCCAACCCTATCCTTCGGCCTAAAAATTCTGCTGTTGCTTCGATTTCTTTCCGTGCGTTCGGGATCGGCCTTCGGTTTGTGAATGGATTATAATTAGTATCATGCACTTCCTCAAGATCAACCCTATACTCAGCCAGAAGATTAAGATTCGACAAATAGGCCTCTTCAAAAAGCGTTTCCGTAGGTTTGCCGCTTTTGACAGCATCTTGTACAGTATTTTCAACATTTGAAACCAGCCTGCCAGGATCCTGTAAAACCTCGCCTAACCCCTCCTGCGACAAAACATTGCCAACTCCTGCCACAATTGCATTGGAATTTTGCAGAACAATATCCACAACATCGGCTACAACAACATCTTGAGCAAACTTGATAGTATTCGAAACATTCGGTTGGGCTTGGATTTTATTTTTTTCTTCAAAGGCACGTTCAATCAAGATCCTATTTTTCTCCGACAAAAACGGAATGTTGCTTAAAAAGTTCTCAGGCAAACTACCTCCCTCAAGCAAAAGCCGCAATAAAGCATCAGAATTAGTAACAGACGCAAGGGAATTGCTTTCGGACGGAGGAGCAAGCTTCGAAAACAGACGTGCTGGCAGCTCGAGCCCTGAAAGTGCTACATAGTTAACTAGCGAAGCAATATCCGGCTGCTCAAAAAAACTGTTAGAACTATACGTGAGATGATAAGTGAGAACGCCCAAATATTCATTTGCAGCAATGATACGAAAACCACCTTCGGGGTCAGACGTAGTGTGAGTGCGCCTAATACGGAGATTAGGTGCCACCTTTAGCGAACCAAGTGGGCGTGTGTATTCAGGGGAAATCTCAGCTGCACCGATTCCACCGCCGCTGACGGTATCGTAAGCAAAAATCAAGTTGGTCGAACTAGGGGTTTCGATAATTTCGATTGTGCGTACAAAAACTTGCTCCAAACTACCGGCATAAAGATTAGTGAGAGAAAGATTTAGCGCCGGCTCGACAGAATCACCAAGCATACGGTAGACCAAAATACCACCCGACCCTGCTGCAACATAAATGAGATCACCATACAATTCAAAGCTACGGATTTCCTCATGAGCAGGAGTCATTGTGCGGCTGACCGTTACCAGAGGATAAGCTTTTGTTTCGTCATAAGCAAGATTTACACAGGATGTAAAAAAAATCAGCGCTGCTATCAAAAATTTTTGAAAAAAAAATTTCACAAGTCCTCGTTTTTGTTATGCAAATATTTTAAATTATAATAACACACGCCGAAAATATCAATATTGAATCCGGATTTAAGGAAATATTTATTTGCAAAACAGACGGTTTATGGATATACTATACAAAGAAAAACAATTTTCGGAGGCTGCATTGATGAAGCACTTTGGATGGATAATTTTGCTATGGGCAGGATCGGTATTCGGGGTAGATCCGACGATCCAAGTAAAAGTTAACCCTCAAGCAATAGGTACCAACGAAGTGGCAGAAGTGTTTGTTTCTGTAACCGGCGAATCCCTCCAACATCCACCCGTTTTGTCAGCCGAACCCGACGGTTTTGATATTGCGTTTACAGGGAGCTCATCGCAAACGCAAATTTCCATTATCAACGGTAGGCAACAGTTAAAAACTTTATATTCTTATATTTATCAAATTGTACCGAAACGATCAGGGATTCTCAGCATTCCATCATTCATCGCAACTACCAAAAAAGGTAAAGAACTTTACAGCCCGCCATCCAGCATAGATGTACAAAATACAGGCTCTATCAACCTCCGACAGAATCGATTCCGCACGTTCGATCCTTTTGCACCTTTTGCGGACGACCCTGGACAAGCATTTCTGCAGTGGCGCATTTCCAAAAGCAGGGTTGTTCAAAATACCGGTCTGATCGCGGATTTGTATTTATTTACAGACAATGAGCATTTTTTGAATAATCTTTCGCATCTGCGGTTGATTGAACGACTGCGTTTTGATGGAGGTATTGTCCATGAGATGCAGTTGCCTGAAGAAAAAAATATTATCAATGACCAATTTGGTGGTGATCCGTTCAGTGGAATTTTGCTGAAACGATTTATTTTATTTCCTTTGGAAGTCGGCACTTTGAATGTTCAGTCGCCTATCCTCTACAATAACAATGGCCCATTCAGTGCGCAGATTTACGGGAATCCTATTCAGATCTATTCTATGCCTGTCACTAAAAAATTGTCCTACATTGGAAATGAACTAGAAATTCAAAACGAACTGTCAGTAGAAGACGCTACCGTTTCTGAAGAAATAACTATGACTGTTATCATCGAAGGCGACGGCAATACCGATTATTTTTCGAACCCATATTTGGATATGAAAATCGACGGCTTGTTTATTAGCGAGCCCCAAAGCACTGTTGAAGCCGGCATTGATGAAAAAACAGCGGATATTTTCATGCGCAAAATCTTGAAATATACGTTGATCGCCCGCAAAGCCGGAGAATTTACGATTCCGTCAATTGAGTTGGAATATTATGATTTCAACGGAAACAAGCATAAAACCGCATCCGAACCCCTTTATTTTTCTGCGCAGCCGAGCCAATTGACAAGTACTTCAAAGATGCAATTTCCAAGCCTACCGACTAAAGATTATAAAATCACCTACTATCCAGGCTGGCGCTTTATTATTCCGAGCGTCTTGATCAGTATTTTTTGGGTATTAGGCGGCTTTTTGAGCTACAAAAGACGTCAGAAATTGAAAATTGATCCGGGATTTGCGCGGCTTACGCAGTCAAAAAAACGTCTCAACCATACACTGAAGAATGCAACCGAGGCGCTTGAAAAAAAACAATTTAAAGATGCCACACGCCTACTAAAACAAGCATTAACAACATTCTGTATGGATAAGTTTGGATTACTACAGACAGCATCTCAAAAAGAGATTTTAGATACTTTAACAAAGAGAAATCTGAATCCCGGAGCCATCAAACAATTTCAAAAATTGATCAGCGAACTGGAATTTTGTGCTTTTGGCGCAGAACCGAACGATCAACAAGTACAAAATTATTTCTCGCAGACTGAAAATCTGTTGGTTCAAATAGAAAAATTGAAATCAAAATAATTTTATTTTCTGCGCAAAGGCAGCAATCCCAACCATTTTCGGAGGCGTATCATCAGGCAGCCGAATACAGCTTCATAAATGATACTGCCATGCAACTTAGTTTCGCCAACGGTACGGTCAATAAATATAATAGGCACTTCTTTGACATTGAAACCACCGTAATAAACTGTCGATTTCATCTCGATCTGAAACATATATCCACGCGCATGAATACGATCTAAGTCTACCGTATTGAGTACATCTGTTTTGTAAGCATTGAAACCGCCAGTGAGGTCAGTTAAGGGTACGCCGGTTGCAAGCCGAGCATAGATATTAGCGCAGATACTGAGAAATAAACGTTTGACATCCCAATCGAGAACTCTCACTCCGTCAACATAACGCGAACCACAAGCGGCATCCACACCATTTTTCAAGGCTTCGACAAAACGTTTTAAGTCGGATGGATTATGCGAAAGATCAGCATCCATCTGTATGACAAAATCATAATTATTTTCCAAGGCATACTTAAAACCGGCAACATAAGCCCGTCCGAGTCCGTTTTTTTCGGAGCGGGAGAACAAAAATATCCGCCTATCGAACTCGGGATTTTCGCAGACCAGACTTCCTGTACCGTCAGGCGAATTGTCATCCACAACTAACACATCCAATTCCGATTCGTTCATGATGCGCGGGAGGATACGTTCAATATTGCCTGCCTCGTTATATGTGGGTATTATTACTATTCCTTTCATACTTACTCCCACTAGATTATAAGCAAGTAAAGAAAAAATTTCAAATTAAGAAATATGCTTGCAAAAATCAGTAGCTTTAAGTATAATTAAGGGACTTTCTTTAATTAAAGGATTTGTTATGAAATATAAATTACTGGCAATATTGTGTACTTTTCTTTTGACAATTGACATTCAGGCCACCGAAACCAAAATAATTTCCGACAGTGGCTTTCAGAACTTATGGCTTTGGCAGCTTTCAAACACATCAATGACCGACCAACAAGGAATTTCACTGTCAAAAGAGTCGCGTTTGGAATTTGACACGCCAGCAATCCTTTGGACCATGGAAGAAGTTAATGGTTTGTTGTATCTTGGAACAGCTGATGAAGCACGTATTATTCAAGTTAACTCAGACAAATCCAGAAAAGAAATTTTTCGGCATACAAACAAGTCATTAGTAGGAGATTTTGCAGCTACAGAAGATGGATTTATTGCTGCATTTTCGCCCGACGCAGAACTTATTCGTTTCGACCGCAATAAAAAACCAATCACCAATCTGACTCTTAGCAATACTTATATTTGGGACATTATCCCTAATCCCAAAGGCAGCTATGATATTCTTACAGGGCTGCCAGCACAGATTTATCGTTATCAAAATGACTCTCTTACTGAAACGGCAGAATTCGACGATGAAGAACATCTTATTAAAGGCTTATATATTGGTTCAGATTTGTGGGTACTGAGCGAAAAAGCTCTCTACAAAAAAACAGACGATAAAATCACTGCATTTGCTGGATTCAGCGGCATAGCAGCAGGATTTACTTATCATGAGGGAGTATTTTACGTTATTCAGTCGATCACAACACCCGCAAAAAATGACGAAAACAATAAAGACCAAATTATCAGTTCGCTGCTGGCGGTTAAAGAGGATGGTTCAGTTCAAGAATTAATGAGTCTTCCAGGATTTTATTTTACGGCTATTGCAGCGCAAAACAAGACAATTATCATTGGAGGCGGACAGTTCGGTCTTTACATAGAGTACGATACAGTCACTGGCAAGAATTTATTTTCGACGCTGGGTGAAGGTAAAGTATTGACTATTCTCCCTTCAGCTGAAAAAATGAAAATAATGACCAGTGATCCTTCGGTAATATGGACCGTTGAAAATAAAATTGCACGACAAGGAATCTTTATTTCGGAAGTATATGATGTAGGACTAGTATCGACTTGGGGTACATTTAATCCCAACGTATCCACACCACAAGGCACAGCTATTAAATTTTTTGTACAGAGTGGCGTAACAAAACATCCTCTCTACTGGACCGATTGGCAGGAAGTCACACCCGGCAAAAAAATTCCAGCAGCTCCAGCTCAATTCATCCGCTACAAAGCCCAGCTCTCATCGGATGGCAAAGCTACTCCATATGTTTATGGGGTTGAATTTCCCTATACCCAGCACAACCTTGCCCCTAAAATTAACACGCTTTTTATGGAACAAAAAAATAATATCCTGAATGTATCTTGGAACGCTTCCGATCCCAACAACGATAACCTTATTTTCGACGTATATCTTGCAGCGGATGGCATGCAGAAAATAAAAATCAATCACGAACCGCTGTCGGCAACAAATTTTAGTTTTTCAAATGATGCATTTCCATCAGGAGTCAAGCGCATTACGGTGGTAGCTAGCGATCTGCCATCCAATTCTCCCGAAACAGCCCTTACTCATGAATTGTCTGCTTTACCAGTAATGTTTGATAGTGAACCTCCTACTATTGGCGAGATTCTTCTCAAAGACGAAAACAGTCATTGGGACATCAGAGTTACTATAAGCGATCAGGAATCTCTTCTAAAAGAAGTAGCTTACTTGATAAATGGCCAAAACAGTACAATTATTTTGCCGGAAGACGGTATTTTAGACGAAAAAACCGAAATATTCCGGTTTAAACTACCAAAAAGTCAAGGATTTTTCCTCCAAATCCAAGCAACTGATACTACCGGCAATCAATCTTCAAAGGGTATATTTATCAGGCAGTAATGGAGAATTTATGAGAAGAATCTGCCTTTTAGGAGCCACAGGATCTGTAGGCGGATCTGTGCTATCAGTAATCAGGCAATACCCCGAATTATTTACTTTGTATGGATTTTCTGCATGGAGCAACATTGGAAAAACCATTGCACTTATTGAAGAATTCGCTCCAAAATATGTTGTTCTTGCACAGGAACATCCTGATTTGCCATTAATGTTCCCGAATGTGGAATTTATGTTCGGCGAAGAAGGTATCGTCGATTTAGCGATGCACGAAGAAAACGATACCATTATCAATGCTGTAACGGGGACAGCGGGATTTTTGCCATCACTAGGGGCACTCAAAAAAGGCAAAACATTAATTATCGCTAACAAAGAATCGCTGGTAGCCGGTGGCAAATTTCTCATCGAGGCCGAAAAAAAATACAATGGCTCTATCATTCCGCTCGACAGCGAACACCTAGCTTTATTCGATCTCCTGCGTGGAAAAGAAAGTTCAGAAATCGAAGAAATTATTTTAACGGCATCAGGTGGCCCTTTTCTACACAAAGAAATTAATGAAACTATTTCCATTGAGGATGTTCTGAATCATCCGACTTGGAAAATGGGAATGCATATAACAGTCAACAGCGCTAATATGATGAATAAAGGCCTCGAGCTCATCGAAGCTATATATCTTTTTGGAACGACAGAAGATAAAATTCGTATTTTAATACACCCACAATCGCTGGTACATGGAGCTGTACATTGTAAAGGAAGCCACTGGCATATGCTGGCATCACCTACAGACATGAGATATCCTGCATTATATGCACTATTTTTTCCAGAAACTCCGAAAGAAGCGCCTTTTGGTATTTACGATCCAACCCGTGAACCGCTTGAATTTTTGGAGCCGGATGAAAAAAAATTTCCACTTTTGCCGTTTATCCGCCAAGTAGCACGAGAAAATGGTGTACTTCCCGCGGTATTATGCGCTGCTAACGAAGTTATTGTAGAAAAATTTCTTGAAGGTCGTATTAAATTTTACAAAATCCCTGACTTAATTCAGGAAATTGTTGAAAATTATCCTAATATTGCTAATCCTTCTGCCGAAGAGATTTTAATTGCTGACAAAAAAGCTCGTATTCTTACACTCGAACGAATCACCTTTAAAGGTGATGATCTCCGATTATAAAGCCCGTTCCGCAAGATAAAGCGTATTTTCCAATAGCGAAACAATAGTCATCGGCCCAATACCACCCGGTACTGGAGTAATAGCCTTGCACTTTGAGGCAATTCCAGCAAAATCAGCATCACCTTGTATACGATATTTTTTGGGGTTATGGGAATCGGGCACTCTGTTAATGCCAACATCAATGATAATAACACCATCTCTGATCATATCAGCAGTTATGAGATTGGGACAACCTGCAGCAGATACAATAATATCTGCTTCGCGGCATAATTGTTTTAGATTCTTGGTTTTTTTATGAGCAATACTTACTGTCATATCATGTTGAAGCAGCAAAAAAGCTGCCGGCTTGCCGACGATATTACTTTTCCCAATAACCAGTGCATTTTGCGATTCCAATGAAATATCCATGCTCTTCAGCAACGTTAAAATTCCTTTAGGTGTGCAGGGCGAAAATTCGGAAACACCAGCAAATAAACGCCCTAGATTCAACGGATGAAAACAATCAACATCTTTTTCTGGTAAAATCGCAGAAAGAATATTTTTTTCGGAGATGTGTCCCGGCAACGGTAGCTGCACCAAAATACCATGAATTTTGGGATTTATATTTAACTGCTCTATGCAATGTAGCAGTTCAACTTCAGAAATTTTTTCGCTCAGAAAAACAGGATGCGAATAAAAACCCACTTCGCTGCATGCTTTAATTTTAGCGGCAACATAACTGTATGAAGCCCTATCCGAACCTACGAGCACTGTTGCCAAACCCGGAGTTAAATTTTTATCGGCCAGGATACCTATAATTTGATGTTTCTTTTTTTCTGCAATTTTTTTTCCGTCTAATATCAATATAAACTCCTTAAATTACGATAATATAAAGAAAAAGGTACTATTATGAAAAATGATATGCTTGTCATCAAAGGCAAATTTCACTTCAAAACTAGTAATACATATGGATTTTTTGCTATTCTGCTGGATTTAGTTCAAAAATCACTGTTTGAGGATTATATTTTTGTTTCACATTTCAGTGACATCAACCAAATCGATATCAAATTGATGTGGCTGATCCTTGAGGAGCAGATTAACAAAATTTTAATGCGTGGCAGCTATGCAAACAATATGACCACCGAATTTAAACGTATTTTTTCTGACAACCTAAGCGGTGATTATGGTTTGGCACCAGGACTGATTGTAGACTACCAATTGCGAAACAAGGAAAAAATCCGCAGTACTTTAGAAAATTTTTTTACCACCCTCCAAAAAGATAAAAATTTTTCTATTGAGCTAGAATTTGAAGAGACAAGTAAAGAAAAAATCTTAGCAGCCCGCGAAGAACGTAAAGCTATCGAAGCAAAACACGCCAAAGCTCAACAAAAAAAAGAACAACAAGCTAACACACCTTTTGAGATCGCGCCTACTGATCAAATTATTCCAGCATCTCCTATATTTTCACCCATTAATGGTATTTCCTGTTCATTACTTACAAAGGGCATGAAGATTCTTATGCGATTAGATAACAGTAGCAAAAAAGGTCAAGAATGGATTGCTTACTTTCATGCATTTGATGAAGAACAAAATATGCTTCTTCCTTTAATCGGTACAATTGATCAGATTAAAAAAGGAGAGAAAAATCAATATCATTTTCTTATTCTCTATGGCCCTGGTCAAATCACACAATTAACACTTGACGATAGGTTTAAGATCAAACTATATGATCAATTTTCAAATGAACGCGTGATTGAGCCGATTACTAAAAGTATAGTTCCTGATTTTCATGTTGTTAATTCTATTTCTGACCTGTTCCGTGATAAAAATTTCACTCAATTTCTCATGTGGAGTGCGATGCTTATAGTTCTGCTACTAGCTGCACTGATTTTGATCATCTAAAAAACAAACAATAATGATCCAATCCAAAGTATCAGCACTAAAACATAGATACTGTACACAACCCAACCTTTTTTCATAAAATTCAGCACGGCCGTTATTAAACTAACTGCATATATCGTAAAAATCGTATAAATAACATCAAAAGGTACTCCCTGCCAAAAAAAGTAATCCCCAGCTAACGAAGCTGCTCCAAACACCATCAAATTAAAAACATTACTGCCAAAAATATTTCCCAAAGCCATATCGTTCATATTCTTTTTGACCATTTGAAATGCAGTCACCAGCTCTGGTACGGATGTTGCAACTGCCAGTATAAGCGTTCCAACAAAATGAGCCCCTAAAGTATATCCAAGATACGGCAGCTTAATACGTGAAAGCTGCTCGCACAAAATTACTAGGATCCACGACAAAAAAATTAAACTAATTGAATAAAATACAAAATTAAGCAACGTATTTTTAAGTTCTACTCCGGTTTTTTGATTGTCATCAGGGTCAAGGCTGAAACTAATATACATAAGAAGACAGTACACTAAAAATATAACCGCAGCAACCATCCATTTATTGAGAAGAACGTCATATGTTTTATGGAAAAAAATGATAAAGCTTACCAATGTCAGCATAATCAAACTAGCGATCATCGCAAAAAAAGAAGCTTGAGAGAGGATTATTTTTTGTTTTCGAAGAATAAGGAAAACAAAAGCCAAAATGGAGATATTAGCAGCGCTGGAACCAAAGATACCTCCGGTTGCAAGGCCTAACTGCCCATGGGTCACAGCGGTAAAAGTACTGACTATTTCAGGAATTGATGTAATAATAGCAACAATTAAAAATCCGATCCAAGCTCCCGATAAGCCAGTACTTTCAGAAAGACGCCCGGCATAAAAAACAAGTCTCTCACCTACATAAAATATAACAAGTGCAGTAATAGCAACACCAATCAAGACAGCAAAAAAATTATTCCATAAAAACACGAAAGTCATAAAGAACAACATTCCAATGATGGCTACAAATTTAACCAAAGAAGTAAAAAAATCAGAGGTAAAAATTTTATACAAAAAATTGTCCATAAACATTCCTTTTATTGACGTACTAATTGACAGGCTGCAAAATAAATTACAACAGCAACAGCAACAATCAGCGAACCCGGCGCTATATCCCATACAAACGACAACAAAACACCAGTAAGCATAGAAAATAAAGTAAAACAGAACGCAATCATAAGAGTTCGGATGGTATTTTTTTTCCAAAGCAACGCAAAAGCAGCGGGCAAAACAGTCATAGCAGCAACAAGAAGTACTCCTACAAGCTTTATTCCTAAAACAATACTAGCAGACAAAGCTGCATAAACCAGTGTATCCCAAAGATCGGAGTTGGCTCCTGCTACAATAGCTCCCTGTCGGTCAAAGCTAAGATAAATAATTTTACCAAAAGCTGGCACAATAATAAAAATAACAATAGATGTTAGAATAACTGCAGTTATAAGATCAGTATGGGTGATTCCGATGATGTCGCCAAACAAAAAACCCATTAAGTTAAACCCCGAACCGCGGTTGAGTGAAAAAAGCATAGTACCGAAAGCCATGGCCGCAGAAAATAAAAGACTGGTATTTGTTTCGGGTGTGAGATGACTTTTTTTGGAGCTCAGCCCCGCTAAAACTGTTAACAACATTGAAAATCCAAGTGTTACGGGAAAAACATTCCAACCCAAAAACTTTGCCAGCCCGACACCTCCAAATGCCGCATGTTCAGTGCCAACAGCAAGAAATGACAATTTTCTAACAACAATGATAAATGATATCAATGCAAAAAGTATCGACAAAACAAAGGAAATTCCAACAGCATAGCGAAAAAAAGAAAATTGCCACAACATTTCATACTCACTTTAAGTATTTTATAAATGATACAAAAAAAGGGAAATATTTTCAAGAAAAACGACCATAAATTCAGAAAATTTGACAAAAAAGAAATTAAAACATAAAATAGAAAATAAATATTTTAAAAAAAATTCTTCATAAAACATTTAAGAATCACTCGACTGATCACAGACTCTAATTTATGGAAAGGATGCTTAATGAAAGCACAGCTGTTTGTTGTGGGCACACCTATCGGTAACCTTGAAGATATAACATTAAGAGCTATACGCACTCTGCAAGAAGTACCCATTATTGCTTGCGAAAATATACCCCGTACCTGTATTTTATTAAGCCATTTAGGTATAAAAAACAAAAAATTATTAGAATGCTCGCCGGCAAATGAAGTGAATTCTGCAAAAGGAATAATAAATTTCCTGCAACAAGGAAAAAATATTGCATTAGTGAGCGATGCGGGCAGCCCGTGTATTTCGGATCCTGGGTTAAAAGTAGTTCAAGAAGTCAGCGTTGCTGGGTATGATGTCATTCCAATTCCTGGTCCGTCAGCACTAAGTACTATGCTTTCTGTTGCAGGAATAAGCGGTGATATTATTGTTTTTTTAGGGTTTCTATCAAAAAAAGAGGCTCAAATACAAAAAATATTAGTACAATATGCAAAAAAGAATACGATTATTGTAATTTTTATATCCTGCCACAGGATAAAAAAATTCTTAAAAATGCTCAAGGATTTACAAATTTCTGCCGAAATTAGTTTAGGGAAGGAACTCACAAAAATATATGAACATATTTACAGAGGAACTCCCGAAGAAGTCGAAGCACAATTGAGTGAAAAAGAAAAAGGTGAATTTGTTGCTACGATCAAGCTTGATGGAGAAATTATTCTTCCAGAAGCAATTAAACCTTTTTCAAAAAAAGAAAAAAGAAAACTAAAAAATATACAGAAGATTTAACAGGAGGTTCAGAGAATGGAAATCAGAGGCATTAGCGGTGTTACTCCCCCCGAAAAACCAAATTCTCTCAAGACAGATCAAGCTCCTTCTTCTATAAAAAGATCAAATAATGATGATATACTGAAAGTATCTGATGAAGCACGCTTTCTAGAAGATGAAGCATTTATCAGAGAAATTTTAGCTAAAACTCCAGATATAGATGAAGTGAGAATTAAAGAAGTCAAAGAACGCTTAGAAAATGGATACTACGACAAACAAGAAACTATCAATACATTAACAGAAAAATTACTTAAAGCATTGGGGTTATAAAGGAGCACGATATTGTTCAGTTATCTTCTGAATCCATTAGAAGATCATGAAGATCTTCTTCATTAAAGGTTTCTAAGATTTCATGAATTTGCACAGCACGGCGTGATCCAAAAAGTCCTGGTTTTCCTTTAAATTTAACATTTCTACCGATAAAAATATCTACATCAGAGCTTACACTATTATCAAAACGAATCACATCGCCTTCTTTCAGCATACTTACTTCAGAAAAAGATAACGTTGTTTCAGCCAACTGAGCAATAACTGTCAAACGGATATCATTCAATTGTTGTTTAATAAAATTAATATGTTCCGCTGTTACACCTCGGTTGATTGCAGAGTACCAATATTGAGCAGAAAGCTTATTAATAATTGGTTCGATCGTAATATACGGTATACAAAAATTAATCATTCCCTCTACTTCGCCAATTTTGGTATCGAAAGTTGTTAAAATCACCATACTGTTGGGTGGAACAATCCCTACGAACTGCGGATTTGTTTCGATGTTACCTAAGCGCGGGCGTAGATCCATCATATTTGCCCAAGCTTCCCGAAGATTTCCTAAAAGTCTCACTAAAATACCTTCAATAACAGACATTTCGATATCCGTCAATTCTCGATTTTGCTTGAGTGTTTCTCCCTTACCACCAAATAATCGGTCAATGATAGAAAAAGTAATAGCAGGATCTACCTCGATCACAGCAGAACCTTTCAACGGATCCATATTTACAATACCTAAAGTTGTAGGCGAGGGTATCGAACGAGTAAATTCTTCATAAGTGAGCTGGTCCACTGAAACAACATGCACCTGTACTAGTGAACGAAGCTGTGCTGCCAAAGATGTAGTTGTCAAGCGAGCAAATGTTTCGTGGATCATTTGAAGGGTGCGAACTTGGTCTTTCGAAAACTTGTCAGGCCGCCGAAAATCATATACTTTTAAACGCTTTCTGTTGTTATATGATTTCGTAGTGGTTTCGTTTTGAACCTCATCATGAGGAACAGGTGCCCCGGAAACCGCCGTAAGCAGAGCGTCGATTTCATCCTGAGACAAAATTTCTGTCATCGGTGCTATCCTTATCAGTTATTTTTAAGAAACAGTGAACTCTGTATAGTATACTGCTTCAACTTCGCCGTTTATCAGAATATTATTGATAGTCCGCCGAATTTCTTCTTTAAGCTGTTCTTTTTCTAAAAACTCATCGATTTGATTTTTTTCTTTAGAGTTCAAAAGACTAAGGATAATGTCCCTAATCTGTGTACCTCTGTCCGTAAGCTCCTGCTGAAGCTGTTTATTGTTGGGATTGTAGCCTAGCGATAATGCAACCCGTACAAAATAACTAGCATCAATATCAGCAGTATTAATTTTGAATTCACCCACATCATAATATGATAATGGTGCAGGTTTTGGCTGAAGTTGGACAGTTATAATATCTTCATTGCGTTCTTTGGAAGCTCCCCCTTTGAATACGACAAACATAATAATTACCGACAAAATCACGGAAATTAATATAGGAATAAGATAAGTTAATACTTTTTCAAGCAGTTTAGCAACAGGACTGGTAGGACGGGTCTCCTCATCAAGACCGTCTTCAAAAATTTCGTCATCTGTCGGCATACGCTCCCCCACGAATTATTCTAATTATATAGTATATTATACATATCTAAAAAATGCAAAAATTTCAAGCTACATTGCAAAAAAATGAAATATTTTGTATAATAGAGTCCAAAAAGGAGAAAAAGTTTATGATTTACAAGCATCAAAATGGAAATTTTTCAGAAAACACATGGATTTTTGTCAACGACAATACCAATGAAGCAATTATCGTTGACCCTGGTAGTGACATGCTTCAAGTATTCAAGATACTCAATGGCAAAAATGTAACGGATATTTTCATTACACACGGCCACATCGATCATATTTTAGGTCTTGCCGAAACAAAAAATAAATATCCAAATGCACGAATTGTTGCACACGAGCTAGCCAATGAAACTCTTCCTGATCCTCATAAAAATTTATCTTATCTCTGGGGATACCCTATTACGGCACCTAAACCCGATTATACTTTCTCAAAGCAAGGAACACAAATTGAGGCTGCAGGCCAGAAATGGAATTTGTTCCATACGCCGGGGCATGCTTACGATCATGCTGTTTTTCTGGGTGAAGACGGCACATTATTTGGAGGTGATGTTCTTTTTCAGGACGGAGGTATAGGACGTGTCGATTTTGAAGGATCCTCTCCATCAGATATGAGCGAAAGCTTAAAATTCGTCCTCAATTTTGATCCTAAAACTGTCGTACATCCCGGACATGGTGATACCTTCTTGATTGAAGATGCAAAACCATTTTTTAATTTTTAGGAAAGTGCTAATAGCTCTTCATGAACAAAGTCGACAATTTCGCGGACATATTCCCGGGAAAAATTCAACTCAATACCTGCTGTTTTATAGATATCAGTCAAAGATTTTTTTGTGCCTGCATTGAGAAAATCTTTATAAGCTTGTACTGCTTGTTTCGGGCTGCACCGGAAAAAACGATATAACGCCAACGCACCAAGTTGTGCAATACCATACTCAATATAGTAGAAAGGTACTTCAAAAATATGCAATTGGAACATCCATTGAATTTTGCGGAATTCTTCCAACCCAGACCAATCAACACCGGTACTTGCTGAAAACCGGTCAGACAAGCGAATAAAAATTTCCTCACGCGCCTGAGCATCTGCATTTTGAGTGTATATTTCCTGCTGAAACGCATCAACTGTCATGCACCAAGGAAAAAATCTCAATGCATCTTCTAGTTGATCCTTTTGGGCCTTTCTAAAATCCGCAGGATCCGTATAACAAATATTCCAATGAGGCATAGTAAGCATTTCCATGCTCATTGACGCGAGTTCAGCAGATTCCATAGGCAGCTCGAGAAAACTAGTGTAAGGATGATTCGCACGCGCAAACTCATGCATAGCATGACCAGCTTCGTGGACAAGCGTAGTGAGATCACTGTGGAGACCGACCGCATTCATAAAAATAAATGATGCTCCGTACTTGTAAAGCGGATAACTATAACCACCAGGAGCTTTATTTTTGCGATTGAGAAGATCAAGCAGATCTGAATCGTTCATATTTTGGAAATTTTGACCGAATTCGGGATCAACTTGCGTGAGAATTTCCACACCTTTCGGAGCTAAATCTGCAGGATTAGCAACCGGTTTAAGTACTTTTCCATCCAACGGAACCGCCATATCCCAAGGTCTAAGTGTATCAAGATCAAGTATTTGTTTTCTACGATTGTTAAACTCCTTAATAAGAGGCAACATTTCATGCTCTATCGCATCGTGAAATGCAAAAACATCATCTACACTATAGGAAAAACGGCCTTTCGCAATATGGACATAATCACGGTAATTGGAAAACCCAGCATTTCGAGCAATTTCCTGACGCAAAGCATACAAACGGTCAAAAAGTATATTTAATTGCTGCTTGTGCCCCATCATTTTTTCGGAACGAATCTTCCATGCCTGTTCGCGGATATTTCTATCCTTGTCTTTGAGAAAAACTCCCATTTCCGGTAAAGTTTTTTCTTCACCGCGGAAATCGACAGTCATTCCCCCGCTAATGGTTCGGTATTCAACACCTAATTCGGATTCACGCACAGCAAGCGGAATATTTTCTTCGCGGAAAATATCGTGATCTTTCTTAAGAATCATATGCAGCAAAGCTCCTATACTGCCATACTGTTGCACCCATTCCTTACAGGCAGGAGAATCAAGAAATTTCGACTTAAAATTAAAATCTTTCTGTGCATAATAAGCAACTATGTTCGCCTGAAAAACAGAATATTGAGAGGCTAATGACTTGTCGGCAGTATTGCACGTCATCGCTATGTATATTTCAGCACCGAAATCAGCAATTTTATGCGCAAGTTCATCAACTTTTTCCAGAAAAATCGTTATTTGCTCAGGCGAATCGAGAGGAAATTTTTCTAACTCATCCGTCCAACGCTTGAGATTGGAAATATCTTCAACATCCAGAGCTTCCAAGAAATAATGTTCTTTACGGATTGGTAATTTCATTTTGGCTCCTTTTTAATCCCACATTGTATGTGCGGACCGAGTTTTTTCGAGCTCGCTGAGGATTTCTGCAAGTTTTTCTTTTTCTTTCTCAACAACAGAAGCTGGAGCTTTCGATAGAAACTGCTGATTTGCCAGCTTGCCTTCAACCGAACGGGCAGCTTTTTCGAGACGGGACATTTCTTTTGCAAGACGCTCTTTTTCTTTGTCCTTATCAATCACGCCACCCAAGTCCAGAAATACCTGAAAATCAAATTCGGATCGCACAGCTTCACCAGGCCGGGCCGTACGATTTAAGGAAGCAATTTCTAGGGAAGATAATTTCGCTAGCTGGCAGAAAACAGAAGCATTTTCCGCAAAAAACGGAGCTAAAACATCATCTGCAGCAATAACGCATGAAGGTCGCACTCTTGGAGGAATAGAACTTTCAGCACGCAACTCGCGCACCATATATAAAGCTTGTTCAAGGCGCTTCATACGGGCATTTTCATCAGAAAATTCCTCCAAAAGAGGATCATAAACAGGATATTGACTGAACGCCAAATTTTGTTTTCCAAAAACTTCACGATACAATTTTTCAGTAAGAAAAGGCATAATCGGATGTAGAAGTTTTAATATTCTAGAAAAAACAACCATCATAATAATCCATTTGCTTTCATGGATGGAAGAATCATCCTGATTGAATGAAAACTTTAAGCTCTCGATGTAACGGTCGCAAAAATCGTTCCAAACAAATTCATAAATATCTTTTGCTGCTTCGTTGAAACGAAACTTATCAAAATGATCCCGAACTTTATGGATAGTTTCGTTCAGCCTGAAGAGTATACTTTTATCAAAATCGTCTTTATCAAGCAGAAAATAAGGAGCTGTTGTCCCAAACAATATCTCATAAAGAGAATTGTTTTCAATAGCTTCTATTATATTAAGATCTCTATCTATTTGAGATTTTTCAGGTTTGTTGATCAGTGCAAACCGGGCTGCATTCCAGATTTTGTTAGCAAAGTGCTTGCCGAGTTCGACCTTTTCGGAAGAATACAAAATATCATTTCCTAGCGGCGCCAGTCGAATCATTGTATAACGCAACGCATCAGCTCCATATTCTTTCATGATATCCAATGGATCAGGAGAGTTGCCTAGTGATTTGCTCATCTTGCGGCCAGCATCGTCACGAATAATCCCAGTGAAATAAACATTCTTAAATGGAATTTCATGCCGAAAATGCCCAGCTGCCATAATCATGCGCGCTACCCAGAAAAATATAATATCCGGACCCGTAACCAACGTATTTGTAGGGTGATAGTAATTTTTATCTTCTTCATTCAGATGCACCGCATATGACCAAAGCCATGAACTAGCCCATGTATCCAGTACAGATTCGTCCTGAGACATTGCAGCACCGCACTTGGGACAAGAAATCATGACTGTTGTATCCGCATATTGATGCCCGTTTGCGCATGTAAACACGGGAATCCGATGTCCCCACCAAAGTTGTCGTGAAATGCACCAATCTTTAATATTATCGAGCCAGTAAAAATAAGTTTTTTTCCAATGCGCAGGATAAAATTCTATAGAACCATTCTCAACAGCAGTTTTTGCTGGTGTAGCAAGATTCTTCATTGACATAAACCATTGTTCCGACAACATCGGCTCAATAGGCACATGCCCGCGCTGAGAATAACCAACCTTGTGAGTATGTTCTTCGATTTTTTTGAGAAGCCCAAGGTGTTTTATACCCGCAACCACGGCTTGACGAGCTTCAAAACGGTCAAGTCCACGGTATGACTCGGGAACATCAGAACTCATTTTTGCTTCTTCGGTCATGATAACAGGCATTTCCAGCCCGTGCCGAAGCCCGACTTCATAGTCGTTCGGATCATGGGCAGGAGTAACTTTAACCGCACCAGTTCCAAATTCAGGATCAACATACTCGTCGCCAATAACAGGCAGCTCACGTCCCACAAACGGTAACACTGCCCTCTTTCCAATTAAATGTTGATAACGCTTGTCTTTGGGATGCACCATAATTGCAACATCCCCAAACATCGTCTCAGGACGGGTTGTTGCAATAGTGATTGTTTCATTTGAATCTTTAATAGGATAAGCAAAATACCATAAATAACCGCGTTCTTCGATATGTTCTACTTCTTCATCGGAAATCGCCGACTTCGATACCGGACACCAATTGACTATTCGTTTGCCTTTGTAAATAAAACCCTCATTATAAAGATCCACAAAGCTTTGGAGCACATCATGAGAATATTGTTCATCCATCGTGAAGCGTTCACGATTCCAATCGCATGATATACCCAGCCGTTTCAGTTGATCGTTGATAATGCCTCCGTATTCGTCCTTCCACTGCATCGCATATTCTAAAAAACGTTCACGTCCTATTGTTTTTTTATCGATATTTTGACCAGCAAGCCAACGTGTAACTTTAGTTTCAGTAGCAATCGACGCATGATCCAAACCTGGTATCCAGCACGCTTCAAAGCCATCCATACGTTTGTAGCGAATGAGGACATCTTGGATCGTGTTGTTGAGAATATGCCCCATATGCAGCATACCCGTAACATTAGGTGGCGGCATCACAATCGTATAAGGCTTCTTGAACGCGTTACGCTCCGAGCGGAAACGTTCAGTTTGAACATCTTCAAGCGCCATATTTTGTTCAAAATCGTTGGGATTGTAGTCGGGCAATGATGGCACGGCATCCTCCTGAAAGTTATATCTTCTTATTATAAGCACAGACATTAATATTGTCAAGGACTTGCGCCGAACGGGTATGATCGGTTATAATAAGAAATGAATTTTGATGTAAAACGCGTTTATATCCACTACCCGTTTTGCCTGACAAAGTGCCATTACTGCAACTTTGCTGCTGGCGTGCCTCCCAAAGAAGAATTTCTAAAGCCGTATCATGATGCTTTGCTTTTGGAAATTAATGCCTACCGGGAAATGCTGACAGAGCCTTTAGATTCATTATATTTTGGAGGTGGCACTCCATCGCTGATGCCGATTCCTGATCTTGAAGCTATCCTCCAACAGTTCGAACCATTGATTCGATCCGAAACAGAAATCACGCTCGAGGCAAACCCTGAAACTGTCACCTCAAAATTAGCACAAGCATGGGAAAAACTCAATATTAATAGGGTTTCGCTAGGTTGGCAGTCTATGAATAACAGCATTTTGAAATTTTTAGCTCGCTCAGGTAACGCTGAAGACAATATCCGTTCATTTGAGACGCTGCGAAATGCCGGATTTAATAATATTTCTGTTGATAGAATTCTTTCTGTTCAACACGATACAGAAGACGACTTTTTTACTGCCTTGGAAGCTTGCATGCCAGAGCATATTTCAACATACCAGCTGACCATAGAAGAAAAAACTGTACTTCATGCATGGACGCAACAAAAAAAATATCTTCCACTGACCGACGGAGCTGCTTTAAAAATAGAAGCTAAAACCGAATCACGACTTGCTGAGCTTGGATTTGAACGCTATGAAATTTCAAACTACTGCCGAAATAAAAATATCGGCCGACATAATACAGGATACTGGAATTATGATTATTATTTAGGTCTTGGTGCTGGTGCGGCCGGATTTTTGCCAGAAGCTCACTCATGGGGGTTACGTTATACAAATCCATTCTCATTCAAAAATTATTTGAAATCAAATCGGCCAGCCGAATCCGAACAAATTCATCATGAGACAGCTGTCAAAGAAGCTTTAATGTTGGGAATACGTCGGCTTGAAGGAATTGAAAAACATTCTTTCGAAAACCGCCTAAATATCAAATGGGACACTTTGTTTCCGAACGGCACGGATCCTCAATTTTTCGACGACACCCCACAGCGACTCATCTTAAAGCACTCGATGATTCCACTTGCCAATCCTGCTGTTCTCAGTTTATGGGAGGCTTTAAATTTGTCAATTTTTTCATAAAAACATATAATATCAGAGAAGGAGAGATATTTATGCTGACATTAAAAGATTACAATAATGCAATTTTACGTGAATTTACGGAAACCCAATTCAAAAAACATAAAGAATTAGTCGAAACAATTGCCGAATTAAATGATTTCGGTGAAGACACCGGCATTAATGCTATGCTACTTTACTATATCGCTTTGCTTACTCAAATTGAAGAATCATGCACATTCGGCAGCAGCGACATGTCATTCAAGATGACATTCAACCAAAGCATTTTATACGATCTCGCTGGTGAACTGTCTCGCCTGTGCTACAAATATAGCTGTCCAGTCTCTCATGAGAACGACTGGGAAAACGAACATCCTTAAACTTGCTTGACTTCATAACCATTAAGAATAAGAATTTCTGGCCTATACTCGAAATGGATCGTGTCGTAAAATAGCCACTTGCCACCCCAGACAAACCCGTATTTTTCAAAAATTTTGACAATTTCAGCCAGCGGAATCCAACGTCTGGAAAGAGGTTCACGCACCCAGTCGACACGTAGTTTTTTTCTCCATAACCAATAAACATTTTTTTTAGTATTTCTGCTGTCTAAAATATCAATACCTATACCATAGGAATGCATGCTTCTTAGAGACGAACTCTCAACCTTGCGCCAGTAGAACGAATAAACTGTATCAATCCTTCGCAGAAAATCAGCAGCTTCCTTATTAGTCCCAGCAAGAGCAAGAATTTCACGCTCAACACATTTCAACGGTTTATACGCTAGACGATGTACACGTACTTGCTTTCCTAAAAAGCGACTTTTTATAATATTTTTATTAGTATCTGTATGACGGCGCATTGCGTATAAAACCTCGTGATACTCAGGATGATAAGGTTTTCTACTTTTGAAATTCACCGCATTCAAGGCTCTAACTTCATCATCCGAAAGCTTTGACAAATCCGGTACCGATTCGGGATACACGTAAAATGTATTTGTCCCATATTTTTCCCAGTCCTCACGGGCGTTTTCCGGCAAGATTCTATTACTAATCCAGTAAAATACTTTACCGTTAACAAGTATTGCTGGATCGACAGAAGTATTTTCGTAAGTTGTAACAATCGAAGGATATGATTTTTCAAGAGCCTTAAAAACATCTGTTCCGGAAAAATTTCCAAATGCAGTGCCATGTAGTAGAAAAACCAACCAGACTTTTTTCATCGAAATTTACTTTTCACCATCCCGCGCAAAGTTTTAATTCCTTTTTTATAAGGAGGATAACGAAACGGAAGCTCTAAACCAAATCCTTTACGAAAAACACCAGCCGAACGCGAAAATGCTTCAAATGAGAATTTCCCATGATAATTGCCCATACCACTGGTACGCACCCCTCCAAACGGCAGGCTGTGCACTAAAATCTGTGAAATCGTATCATTAATCGCAGCTCCTCCAAAACTAATATTTTCCAGCATAGTGCGGATAAATACTTCGTCTTTCGAGAAAACATAAAATGCTAAAGGATATTCACAAATCTGACGAATTTTATCAAGCGCATCTTGTTTATTAACATAAGAAATAACAGGCAATATCGGACCGAAAATTTCATTAGTCATCACAGAAACGCTTAGTGAAAACGGCTCCAAAAGCGTCAGCTCAAGCAGTAAATTTTTATCATCCGAACTGCCTCCAGTGATTATTTTCCCGTCTTTGAGATAAGCTTTTAATCTTTTGTAGTGGTGCTCGTTGATAACACGCTGATAACGGCGCTCTACTTTATACTCTTCCAAAACACCAGAAACTGTATCAAAAAACTCATTTTTTATAGATTCCGGTACCAGTACATAATCAGGCGCAATGCAAGTCTGACCACCATTAATAAATTTGCCCCACAACATACGTTTCACAGCTTTTCTAAGATCTCCAGCAGGCATTTCATCAAACACGCAAGGAGATTTGCCCCCAAGTTCCAATGTCACAGGAGTGAGATGTTTCGCGGCTTTCTCCATGACAATACGACCAACTTGCGGCGATCCCGTAAAAAATATCTTATCGAAATCAAGTTCCAACAAGGCTTTATTGGTATTGATATCTCCTTTAACTACAGTAATATAGGCAGGATCAAAATATTCACGTACTGCTTGTTCTAGCACGAACTCAACATGAGGTGTCAACTCTGAAATTTTGAGAATTATACAATTTCCTGCCGCAATCGCACCTACCAGAGGTAGCAAAGACAGCTGAACAGGATAATTCCAAGGCGCCATAATTAATGTTACGCCAAAAGGTTTTTGTACGATTGTTCCATATCCATCAAGAGTCGTAAATTCACGAGGAACTTTTTTAGGTTTTATCCATTTTTTGCCGTGCTTGAGTGCACATTCGATATCGGCAAGCACCGGCATAAATTCGGATGAAAGTGCTTCGAATTCACCCTTTGCTAAATCTTGTTCCAGAGCTTCCAGAATTTTAACCTGATAAGTCTCCAACATTCTTTTGAGATTATTCAGTTGCTGCGCTCGAAACTCCCAAGGCAAAGGAGCTCCTGTTTTAAAAAATTCATATTGTTTTTTCTTGATATCTTGTACTTGTTTTACATGCATTGAAATCCTCCATAAATTATAATTCTGAACGTATTAATTTTTTTGCCAGACTAACAATTTTATCAAGAACTTCGCTAGGAAATATATGATCTGTGTTGATGACAATAGCATTTTTAGGCACACACAAAGGGCTAATCGCGCGATTTGAATCATCATAATCACGGCAGATCATTTTCTGAAGCAATTGATCCTTATCTACTGTAATACCTCGCTGGAGCAACTGCATACGACGACGTTCAGCTCTGATTTCAGGTGAAGCATCAAGATAAATTTTAAGTTCCGCATCCGGAAATACAGCAGAACCCATATCACGTCCTTCGGCTACGATATTAGTGCCACGCGCAATAAGCCTTTGTAAATCTTGCATCACCGAACGCACATAAGCATTTTGACTGACTTCGGAAGCACGTTTGTCGATTTCAGGAGTGCGAATCAAACTACTGACATTTTCTCCGTTAAGAAACACTTTTCCATCCCAAAATTCAACAGTAAAATCGGACAACATATCATGATTCAAAAGCTCTTCCAATGTGAGATTTTGTTTGTCCATAAAATAAGCAACACAACGATACATCGCACCCGTGTCTAACACCATAAATCCCAACTCTTGCGCTACTTTTTTCGATATAGAACTTTTACCTGCTCCTGCAGGTCCATCAATTGTTATTATCATAAAATAATAATAACATATCTTAAATTTTTTGTCCAAATTATGCAAAGTACCCCCAACAAATGTTGGGGGTACTTTGGGCCTAGAGAATTTAATATAGTTCCCGATCAGAAGTAGGAATAATAAAATCCACCGTCGTAATAATTTCGGCTGGCATTCTATGATAAACCATGCCTTCAATTTTCTTCTTATTTTTCTTGTTTTTATTTTTGCTGTTGAGTGTTTTAAAGTGCTCTTTTACCGTCACCAAGTGCAGTTCTGGCGCACCTTTGCTATCATTGTTCATACGAATATAAAAACCTTGTTTTTTCTGAACATCCTCATTGGTAGGGTTTTGTTTCGGTCCGTAGAATACTAGAAAATCTTCTCCTTCTCTTTTCAAGATTGTATACATACTTTTGCCTTTGATATCTTTCGAAATCCCATCGTAAATGAACACAGTATTAGTATCATCAAACATCAAATCTTCTTCGTAGTACGATAATGTTCCTTGATTTTCGTCGGTCCAAGGTCGATAAATCCCATATGTTCGGTACCACGTCCCCATTAAATCTTTAGGTTCCAATCCGAATCCAGAACCCACAATTCCTAATCCTAATAAAAGCAGCAATAATTGTTTCATTACTCACTCTCCTTTTCTATACTTGATAAATCAAAGTTAATGACAGTATGTCTTTTCTGTCAAATTTAAATCATGACGATTTTTCAATATCCCGACAAGTATCATATTCTAAGAATTTGATTTTTCTTAAGAAATAATTTCTTGATATCCTTGCAAAAAAAATTGTTTATTGTTAAAATATATTTGATAAGTATAATTTTTGTTAAGAGGTTTTTCCATGAGAAATTTGTGTTGTTTCCTTTTCAGCTTGGTTTCTATAACCTCTTTATATGCACAAGATTACGGCTACGAGAATGCTGCAGATTACGATTATGCTTACGGAAATTACAGTGATTATCAAGAAAATCCCGTAGATATACAGTCTGATCCCATGCTGGCACCCATAGAAGAAACAGAACCAACACTTCCTTCCTCCGATCCTAGTGAACCTATCGATCTTAATAATTTTACTCTTGATGTTTTTCCACAACCATTTCCTTCTACCCCACCCTCACCAGAAACACTGCCTCATATTAATTCCATGTCCTCTATAATTGCTCCCGATATGTCTCTCCAAGATATTATGAATAATTTTGCTCCCAAAGATGAAACTTATATCGGCAATGTTCAATTTTTACCGCCGGAAACAGCAGTAGGGATTTGGTGGCGATTTTACTCACAGAATACATCTGTTTTCAATATACCTTCCGTTAACGAAGAAATGATTATTATCAGCACTAATGCTGATGTTATATGGCTCCAAGATGTAAAGACGAGTTCTTCCGTACGCTCTAAGTCACAACGGCTTCTTAAATTAGCATACTTTAATTTAATGAACCACATGTTTTTTGTATTTTACTACGATGGACAGGATCCTTACAATCAAAAAGTGCGTGAAGAACAAGGATTTTTTGTGAGGATTATCAGCGAACAAGGCTTTATGGAAATGTCCAAAAATCCAACATTTCCACGCGATCAAAGCATTTATTGGCGCTACCAACCGCAAAAGCTTCCCAATCTAGCAGAAACACCTACTGTCACATCTGAACCCACTCCTGAAACCAAAACTCAAAAAAAGAGGGCTAAATGAAACATTTAATCTATTTATTTTTTCTGTTTTCTGCGCAAATGCATGCCCAAGAGCAAGTCACTCATGCAGTCTTGATTGGAGCTTGGTCTTACTTTTACATAACAACAGATTCTTTCGCTCAGGATAAAAACATCGCTACAGAACAACGGCTTATTTTCAGAGATGGTCAGAATGTGACGTTGAATATCGTTGCAAAAGAACAAGAATATTTTCAAAATACATCTTATGAATTAAAATATGCGCTGTCGTTACGCGATAATGTGCCTTACTTAACGCTTTTCTCTCCAGAAAGTAAGGAAATTTTAGGAGCATATGTGCGTATGCCTTTAGATAATGCCCTTGAATTGGCTTCTGATCCGGGATTTACTAAACAATCACAATTATATAAACGCAACAGTATTTTGCTGCCTGGCCAAATTTCTCGGCCGCAACGCGGACCAAAAGTGACATCACCACGCTGATTACTCAGGAAAATGCGAATTGATTTTCAGATAGTCAAAAGACAAATCAGATGTCCACAAAAAACTGTCGGCAGTTCCTTGATTTAAATTGACAATAATTGTGCATTCCATAGGTACCATTTCAGCATGTGCGGAAGAAATAGCTGCTGAATTATCTTTACCCTGATTAAAAAGAACCAAATCATTTAATTTTATTTCAACACTATTAAGATCAAAATCGACGCCACTATAAGAAATTATTGTTAAAATTTTCTGCCATCCTGAATGCTGACCAAAAACTGCAGCCTTGAATTGATAAGATTCAGCAATAGCACGCACTAATTTTTCTGCCTGGTTCGAATCAGCAGCTCCTTGTACTTGAAGATGAATCATTTTTGTCACACCCAAGCCATTTTTTATCAACACCTTACCAAGTTCGACTAAAATTGTTTTAAGAACACTCAAAAATTTATCATATCGAGGATCCTGATCAGAAATAATAGGTTTGTTTTCTGCCATGCCATTTGCTAACAAGAAAACACTATCATTTGGACTAAGATCATTATCGATACAAATTCTGTTCAGCGATCCAGGTAAGCTCTCGGACAACGCATGACTTAAAAGTTCTTTAGAAATAGAAATATCTGTCGTTATAAAACAGAGCAGCGTTGCATGCATTGTTTTAAGGTCGGGTTTGATCATGTTGGCTCCTTTAGCCGTCGCTCCGATCCGCACTTTTACTCCGTCTAAATCAAACTCACAGGCAATATTTTTCTGACGGGTATCAGTAGTCATAATGCCAGAACAAAAATTACGGATATTGTTCTCAGATCCGATGATTGCTCCTAAACGTTCGATCCCATAGCGAATGCGAGTCATATTAAGAGGCAAGCCTATAGCGCCTGTAGAAGCTAGTAAACACTGGCCCGAAGCAATACCCAATACTTCCTCCGCGATTTTCAACATTTCATATGCATTATTTACACCTTCCTGCCCAGTAAGGCAATTGGCATTACCGCTGTTCACCAGAATAGCCCGAATCTTATTACCGAAACGTTCTTTATCAACAGCAATATGCGCACCCTGAATGCGGCTAGATGTAAACGCCATAGCAGCATTGCAAGCAGTTTCACTGATTAACAGTGATATATCTTTAAATCCTCCGACTTTCAAGCCACATGATACACCCGTCGCTCGAAATCCTATTGGTGATAGCACACCTTCTTCAAGATAACATATTTCTGGCATGATAGCTTCCTTGTTATTGATTTGCAAGCTTTTCCCGCACTAAAAGATCAATTTTTTGGAGTTTTTCTGGATCTGATTCTAAAGCCTGAATAACACTATCACGGCCTTGCGCAATACGCTCTTCACCCTGATAATACCAAGAACCTTTCCGCTCGATAACACCCAATTCCGAAGCCGCATCGACAATACAAGCCACACTAGAAATACCCTCACCAAAACGAATTTCAAAGGTAGCGGTTTTATGAGGAGGAGCCATTTTATTCTTAATTACTTTAACAGAAACGAGATTGCCGATAATTGTTTCGCCACGCTTGAGCGCCTCTTTACGCCGGACCTCAATTCTCACCGATGAATAAAATTTCAATGCCATACCGCCGGTTGTTGTTTCTGGGCTTCCGTAAATAACGCCAATTTTCATACGGATTTGATTGATAAAAATAATAGCACAATTAGCTTTGCTCACAATGTGCGTCAACTTGCGGAGTGCTTGGCTCATCAGACGGGCTTGCATACCCATTACTGAGTCTCCCATATTGCCTTCAATTTCGTTTTTTGGAACCAGTGCTGCAACCGAATCAATCACAATTAACTCAACCGCCCCGCTCCGGACCAATGCTTCAGCAATCTCCAATGCCTGTTCACCGTTATCAGGTTGCGAAATTAACAAATCATCAATATTAACACCGATATTTTTCGCATACTCGGCATCAAGCGCATGCTCAGCATCAATGAATGCACATGTCGAACCTTGTTCTTGAGCTTCCGCAATAATACTCAGGGTAAGGGTAGTTTTTCCTGAAGCCTCTGGTCCGTAGATCTCTGTAATACGTCCGTAAGGAATCCCTCCAACTCCCAATGCCAAATCCAATGTTAAAGCGCCAGTCGGAATCACTGGAACCTTTTCAATTTCACGAGCACCCAAACGCATTACTGCGCCTTTGCCATATTGTTTTTCTAGCTGACCTATAGTTGCATCAAGAGCTTTTTTCTTATCTGCACTATTGTTTTCTACTGCTGTTTCTTTTATTTTTGGTTCTTTCATTTCGCTCATCATGTACCCCTATTTAATTAAATATATTATACATGATTCTCCAAAATAGCGCAAGAATTCTTCAAACGAAAACCTCTATTTCTGATAATTTAAAACTTGCGATTAAAAAAAAATTCACTTATAATAATCAAGTTCATAAAAAAATCTGGAGGATTTATGCGTTTTTTCCCGATGATCGTCTTATTATTTTTACAACCGGCTTTCGGACAGAGTATCACGGTGTTCAACGCATCGTCTGTTGCTGACATTATTGACAAACATTCGGCAAAATACAAAAGTTTCTCGGGACGTTTTGTATACAAAAAAAACAATCGAACCCAATCAGGAACCATTATTTATGCAGTACCTGATAAATTAGTAATGCAGTTTGGGACAGCAAACGATCCCCAAAATCAAAAAATTATTTCAGACAGCAGATTTTTATGGATTATTGACGGTGACATTATTGGACGGCAATCCCTGGAAACAGTCGCAAATCCTCTTGGTGCCTGGAACATTAAACGTTTGATCTCACAATACACCCCAACTGCTCCTGATACCGGTCTTGAAATCATGTATGGTTCGATGCCGGCTTATAAAATCATTCTTGAACCTAAAAAAAATACTACTAGCTTTCGGCGTATCGAGCTTATCGCTGAAAAAAGCGGCCTTATTAGGCAGATTAGCGGAATATCACGTGTCGGCATCAAAACAGAACTATCAATATCGTATAATGAATTCAATCAGGAATACGACCAAAAACTTTTTCTTGTTGAGACCACCGAAGATTCGCAAATTTACGATAATATTTTTAATTAGGACACCGTTATGAAAATAAAATTTTTAATTTTACTACTGTTGTCGTCAGGTTGCGCTATTCAAGGAGAAATTTACCGACTCCAGCAGCGTATGAATCCTTGGATGACTTTGCTTTCGGATGAAGAAGACCAACTTTTTGCTTCGAACAACACAAATGAACTCGGTGCAATTATAGATAACAAAGAAAAACTTGATCCCTTTTTTGCAAAAAAAATGAGAGAACTCCGTATTGCCGAAGCTATTATGAGTTTTGACGGCACTCAAACAGCTCATTTCTACTATCACGTACTTTTGAAAGATCTTGCAAAATTTTCTTACCATGATTTTATGAAAAACCTTTCACCTGATGAGTTAGATATTTTTCTTGCAGAAAATAGACAATTTAAAGATAATCCCTTCTCTAGCAACAAAAAAATAATAAAAATTATCGAAGATGCGAAAAAAAATTATGGAATGACCGGATTCAACGATATACAGATACTTAATTACTACCGAACAATATCTTTACCAGCCATAGTTTTTCCTGTTGTTTACGATTTATTGGCATTTCTTGCAAAGTATGGGGCACTATCTGATTTTATGGCAGGTGATTTCAACCGAACAATACAAAATTTATCTTCTATTGAAAAAAATAAAAAATCACGGCGTGTTCCAACCCGAAAACAAGCAGAAAAAGATAGCTTAGAATGGAAAAATATCATTGAACGTACACAATTTTTCAGTATTTCCGACGAAAAATTATTAGAAATTATTAAAAACGTTATTTTACCAGAAATGGATCCTGATATACGAGAAAGAACACTCAGTAATATCAGCACACGTTTTGGGGTGGATCTATGACACAGGAGCTTCAAGTCCTAAGTGAACAACTCAAAAAAGAATGTGAACGTCTAACAATGACAGATATAATTATTTACGATGTTAAAGGGATTAGTCCATTAACTGACGTTGTAGTAATTGCAACGGCTGATCATTTTCTTCAGCTGGAAGCAGCACGAAGAAGCCTTTCACAAATTGCAAAGCAAGCTGGTTTCAAACTTCAAAACCCTACCGAAGATTACTCTGAAGGCTGGTTAGCTATGGATTTTTCTGATTTAGTAGTACATATTCTTGTTCCAGAGAAACGTGATTTTTATGATCTCGACAGCTTGATGTCAAATATCAAACAAATCAGGAACATTCCTGATTTTTCAAGCGAAGACCTTAACGATGGGTCTCCAGCTCCCCTAACCCATAAACAGCTCAGAAAACTCAAGGATTCATTAGATATCTTTAATGAGGATGAATTATAAACCCTTCAGGAGGCATCAATGATTAACGGTATTTGGTTATTTTTTATTATCACAGGAATATCAGTATCGATAGCAAACGGGACGATCAATGCCATTACGGATGCAGCTATTGAGTACGCTAAAATTTCTGTCGAAATTGCTATCGGATTGGTAGGTACTATGGCATTATGGTTAGGTTTGATGCGTATTGCTAAAGAAGCAGGTATTATTAGCGGGCTTGGCAAATTAATCCAGCCTTTACTAAAGAAAATATTTCCCGAAATTCCTGACAATCATCCGGCAATGGGAAGCATTACAGCAAACTTAGCAGCTAATTTTTTTGGGCTGGGTAATGCAGCAACACCGCTTGGAATCAAAGCAATGCAAGATTTGCAGACTCTCAACAAAGAAAAAGATAAAGCAACAAATTCTATGGTTATGTTCTTAGGAATCAACACATCCTCTGTGACCCTGATTTCATCAAGTGTAGTTGCATACCGAGCAGCAGCACACTCTTCGAATCCAGCGGAAATTGTTGGCCCTACAATAATTGCCACCTCGATCTCAACATTAACAGCCGTTTTAGCAGCAATGTTTTTTCAGAGATTATCCATTTTTAAGGATTAGGAGCTGCCAATGTTTATGACAATTATGACAAAAATTTCTGCATATGCGATTCCGACAATGATAGTATTGATTCCATCCTATGCTTTTTTTGTGAAAAAAATAAAAGTTTATGAAGTATTCTGCGATGGCGCAAAAGACGGTTTCGAAACTGCAGTAAGAATAATTCCTTTTTTAGTTGGAATGTTGGTTGCTATTGGGATTTTGCGTAAATCTGGAGCTATTGATCTGATGGTTCAATTTTTCGCACCGTTGTTGGCACCGTTGGGTGCGCCAGCTGAAATTCTCCCACTCGCTGTCCTTAAACCCCTGTCAGGTGGAGGTTCTGCGGGAGTATTAACTGACTTATTTGCCACATATGGTCCCGACAGCTACATTGGACGTATGGCTTCCATTATGCAGGGATCCACAGAAACAACTCTTTATGTTCTAGCAGTATACTTCGGAGCAGTGGGTGTACAAAAATCCAGACACGCTGTTGCTACAGGCTTAGTTGCCGATTTAGCAGGGATGATTGCTGCTGTCATTATTACTAATATTATGTTTGGTGCCAAATAATGCCGGCCAAGCTCCGCAAAGGTGGAAAAATTGCTATTGTTGGATTAGCCAGTGCAGGTGATAAAAATCTTTTGGATCAAGCAGTTACAAATATTAAAAATTATGGCTACGATGTTGAGATAGATCCAACTTGTTTCCTCAATTGGCATGGTTTTGCAGGATCCGATCAAGAAAGAGCAAAAGCTCTTAATAGATTATTTGCTGATAATTCTATTAATGCTATTATGGCCATGAGAGGTGGATTTGGAAGCATTCGTATTCTAGACCAGATTGACTATTCTGTTATCAAAAAAAATTCCAAAATTTTCATCGGTTTTAGTGATATTACATCGCTGCATATGGCATTTTTTTCTCAAGCGCAACTTCAAACAATTCATGGTCCTATGGCTATTAGTAATTTTGCTCAAAAAGACGACATAACAGCACAATCATTATTTTCTTTAATGGGAGGCCAAACTAAAACTTTATTGTCTGAACTTAATATTCTTAAGAATGGTACAGCAAAAGGCGTCTTGATTGGAGGCAATTTAACTGTTTTGATGTCCGGACTAGGTACAAAATATGATGTTGATTTTAAGGGAAAAATTTTATTCCTTGAAGATATCGGGGAAGCAAGTTATCGTATTGACCGAATGTTAACTCAGCTCCTTTTAATGGGCCGACTTCAAGGATTGAAAGGAATTATTCTTGGAAACTTCAAAAACTGCAATTCATCAGGAAATGAATTATCGCTTCAGGAAATTTTCGAGGAAAAATTTTCTCGTTTCAATATTCCTGTTGTTTACAATGCTGCAGTTGGGCACTGTACTCCAAATTTAAGCCTACCATTCGGTACAGAAGTTTTGTTGGATACTCAATCTAAAACACTCACTTTAATAGGAAACGCAGTTCGATGACTTTATTAAACTCACTGAAACCGATCCAAAATTGGCTTATTGATGTCAGGCGTGACTTTCACCGGCACCCGGAGTTAAGCGAAAAAGAATTTCGAACAAGCAAAAAAATTCAGCAATATCTGTCAGAAATGAATATTCCCTATCAAACAGGCATTGCTTGTACAGGCATTATTGGGAACATTTCGGGAATTTCTTCTAACATTAATATTGCATTAAGGGCTGATATAGATGCCTTGCCGATCCAGGATGCAAAAATCTGCAGTTACCGTTCGACAGTTGAAGGTGTGATGCATGCATGTGGACATGATGCACATACAACAATCTTACTGGGTACAGCAAAAGCATTTTCCTCAGGTTTGGTAGAAGCTCCTTGTGAGATTCGTTTAATTTTCCAGCCGGCAGAGGAAACAATAGGCGGCGCCGAAAGAATGATTCATCAAGGAGTTTTAGACGGAATAAATGGTATTTTTGGATTGCATGTCGATTCCAGCCTTGAAACAGGTAAAATCGGCATAAAATACGGAGCATTAAATGCTTCATCCGATATGATTACCATCAAAATTTCAGGAAAAAGTGGACACGGTGCTTACCCAGCGGATACAGTAGATGCCATAGTAATCGCAGCTCAAGTAATTAATGCTTTGCAGACAGTTATTAGCCGTAATACCGATGCCCGCGAAACAGCTGTATTAAGTTTAGGGGTTATTTCGGGAGGTACCGCTCGAAATATTGTTGCTGATGAAGTTGTTATCGAAGGAACTATTCGAACCTTATGTCCCAAAGTAAGAGCAACTGTAAATGAAAAGGTTCGTGATATTGTTGAAACTCTCCCTAAAGCTTTCGGCGGACATGGGGAATATACCTGCCAGCCGGGATATACGTCATTAATTAATCATAATTTTGCAGTTGATATTGTTAAAGATAATGCAATCAAATTACTAGGAAATAACTCAGTTTATGAAAAAAAGGCTCCAAATATGGGAGTGGAAGATTTTGCCTATTATTTGGAAAAAGTCCCCGGTGCTTTTTTTCACTTAGGAGTAGGCAATCCAAAAAAAAATATTACAGCACCTGGACATAATAAATATTTCGATATTGACGAAGATGCTCTTATTCTTGGAGTTGCAATGCATATTCTCAATATTAAGAGTGCAACGGAATACTTTCGCTCTTCAGGTAAGGAACTAACACATCCGGAATTTTGATAGAACCGTCTTCTTGTTGGTAATTTTCGAGCAAAGCTACCATCGTACGTCCTACTGCTAATGCAGATCCATTCAAAGTATGAACAAATTCATTTTTTTTCGCATCAGGTGATTTAAATTTAATTTGCGCACGCCGAGCTTGAAAATCACGCATATTGGAAATAGAAGCAATCTCACGATATGATCTTAAAGAAGGCAGCCAGACTTCTATGTCAAAAGTCTTAGCAGCCGAAAACCCCATATCTCCTTGACTTAACATTACTACACGATAAGGAAGCCCTAATTTTTGCAAAATTGCTTCAGATGTTTCAAGCATGCACTGATGTTCTGCATCGGACTCTCCCGGACGGCAGACTGTTACTAATTCTACTTTATTAAATTGGTGGACTCTAATTAATCCCTTTGTTTCGCGCCCATAAGCTCCTGCTTCCTTTCGGAAAGAAGGTGAAAATGCTGTAAATCGAAAAGGAAGTTTATTACCATCAATAATATCTTCACGGTAAATATTTGTCAAAGCTACTTCGGCAGTAGGATTCAAATATAAATCACTATCTTGAATTTTGAATAAATCTTCACCAAATTTTGGAAGATTTCCTGTACCATATAAAGCAGCAGAAGACACCGCAAAAGGCAACCATATTTGTTCGGTGCCAGCTGAAATATTATGATCTAGCATAAAATTTATCAATGCAGTTTCAAGCCGAGCTCCCCAATTACGCAACAATGGAAATCCCCGACCGGAAATTTTTGCTGCTCGTTCTGGTTCCCACATGTTAAGAATTGTTAAAATTTCATCATGGCTTCGGGGTTCAAAATCAAAATCTCGAATTTCTCCCCATCTTTTAAGCTCGCGATTCGATAATTCATCTACACCAACAGGAACATCATCATCAGGAATATTAGGAATTCTTGATAACATATCTTTTACACTATTTTCGTACTGGTGTTGTTGGGCTTCAAGATCTTCAAGATCCGACTGCAGACTATTTACCTCTTCCAATAGACCTTTAATAGACAATTCATCACTTTGAGCTTTCGCTATGCCCACTTGTTTTACTAATTCATTCCTTTTCTTGCGATATTGGTCAGCTTTTGTCTGCAAACGCTTTCGGTTTTCATTCTCTTCAATAACATTATCTATTAACTTGACATCTTCGATCCGGTATTTTAATAGTTCTTTTATTTGCTCCATATTCTGAGATAATTTGTTGATATCCAGCATGAATTCTCCTCCTAAGCTACGAACGATAACGCTCTAAAATCAATTCCACCCAAGTAGGTGATACTTTAAGATTTTTAGCAATATCACTAACACTCCAATTTTGTTCATGAAGTCGTACAATATTTTTAATTGCTTCATCTCCTAATTCGAGCTTGCCATTGCCAGGACTACCAACACCTGTCGCGGCTCCGACCCGTTCTATATTATTAATGGCTTTAGCAACCCACTCACGCATTTTATCCAAGCGCTTCATTTCTTCATCAATATGAGCTGTTACATGTTCGAGCTCGCTAAGCTTGGATACAGCATTACGAACCTGTGTTTGATCCCCAGCAAGCTGATGCATTTCTCCTTGAATCAAGGCTAATTTATTCTGAAGTTCTCCAGAGAAGAGGTCAATCGCATCCAAACGGCTAATTAAATCTTCTGTACTTTCACCGAGCCGCGAAATTTGATCGATATTTTTCAACATCTCCTCAACAACGATCTTTCTATCTTCAAGAACTGCAAGCGACTCCTGCAAATCATTATACGATGCTAAGTTTCTCATTAAAAGTTCTTGTATTTCACGAGCATGATCTTGTTCTTCCTTGAGTACCTGAAAAATTTTTGCTGTTTCCTTTGCTTCATCCATGACAGAAACTAAAAAATCCTGAATATTCGACGCTTCGATCGACTTCTCATCAAGACGTTGAATATTACTTTCCACAACATCATTATATTTGCGAAGATCGTCAATTGTTTCTTGGCTCTTGATATGAGAATCCTTAAATGTATGCACAAGAGTATTCATTTCTTTACGGATTGCTTCGATCTCTTGCAAGCGCCCACTGAGTTTTGCTGCAAGGTTTTCGGCCCGCTCAAGCATTTCGGTTTTTTTCATAAGGCTGTGGAAATTTTTATCAACATCTCGAACTCTGCCACTCAACCGTTCGAATTCTTTATTAACCTGGTCTCTGACAAGCCTCTCTTGATCCCACAACTCCTGTTTGATATTTTTCATATCCGACTTTGCCTGTTCCACATGATGCATAAAATCATCCTTATTGCTGCGGAGAAAATTATCGGTATATTTTTTAAGCTCATCAATACGGCGTTCTGTTTCCTCAGTAAGGCGCAAAGATTCAGACTTTAAATTGTTTAGAGACGATGTTTCTATATCACGCATCATATGCTTGATTTCGTCGATATCGTTTTGAATATTTTGATAGGCCGAACGCGCTTCACCCAGCGTGTCATCAAAATGTTCCTGCCAAATTTCACGATCACGGCGATATGTTTCCGTGCCTTCATCAAAAAAAACTTGAATATTCACTTGCAATTCATTTTGCAGGTGCTGTGCTGTCTCTTC
Organism: Brevinema andersonii; assembly: GCF_900112165.1. Lineage (NCBI taxonomy): Bacteria > Pseudomonadati > Spirochaetota > Spirochaetia > Brevinematales > Brevinemataceae > Brevinema > Brevinema andersonii. The sequence continues at coordinate 438,554 of NZ_FOKY01000001.1, read as the reverse complement.
CATTTGCTGTTTAATGGTAATAATATTTTGTTCTCTATCTTTCTGGAGTTCTTCACCCATTAAAATAATTTTTTCTTTTTCGCTGTCAAAACGGTGAAGAATATCTTCTAATTGCCTGTCTAACAAGCTGATAGCATCAATTTTTTGAGATACCAACTCTGATAAGTCTTCAGATTTTTGAGCAATAGCATCAATAATTTTCTGATATTTTTTCTGATATTCGACTTCTAGAGTTTTTGTTATTTCGCTGATGCTTTGGAACATACGTTCCTGATTTTCTTCACGAAAGCTGTCCTCAATACGCTGCATATTTTCTTGAGCTTTTTGGCGCACAAATTCTTCAAATTCCTTAATTTTTTCAAGAATTTTTTCTTGAGACTGTTTTAATATATCATCGGCGAGATCTTTTGTACTATGCACCGATGTTTGGAGTTCTTTCAAATTAATCTGTACTTCTTTTTCCTGATTAGATATCTGCTCAGAAAAACGCTGAGATAACTGTTTAAATTCGTTTTCCAGGAACTCTTCTTGCGCAATAAACGCACTATGAATACGATCTAATTCGCTTTTTACGGTATCGATTTTATCGTCGAGATTTTTTTCTATGTTTATTTTAAGGCTACTGCCTAATAATTCCAAATCACGTGATAAATAGCTCACACTGTTTTCCAAATATTGCAGTCTTTCCTGAAGCACTGTATCAATGTTTTCACTAACCTGATCCATTTCTTCTCGAAGCTTGGCTTTCGCAAGACGGAAAAACTCATCTTTTTCCTGCAAATTAGTTTCCATCATAATTTTTTCTTCTTCAACCTTCTCACGAAGGCCTGCCCACATGTCATAAACTTCTTCAATATTCGTCTGAGCCATTGTACGCGCATGGGCCAAATCAACTTCAAAACTATCTTTCAGATTATCGATGCTAGCTTCACTAAATGCTTTTAAATCATTGATCTGACCAAAAATCAATTCCGAACGCGCACTGAATTCCTGCATTTGTTCGGCAATTTGATGGTCTTTTTCTCGAAGATGCTCGCGGGCTTGTTCCAAATATGATGTCAAATCTTTTTGCATGTTGGCAAAAAAAGTTTTTAATTCCTGTTCACTGTTATCTTTAAGACCAGCAATGGTATTATGATAATCGTCACGAAAGTGTTGCATTTCCTGATGTAACGTATCGAGCTCACGGCGTCCGCTTTCTGCATGATCTTTCATGTTGAGAATTTGTATAATTCTGTCTTCAATATCGATAAATTCAGCACGGATACGTTTGTATTCAGCCAACGTATGACTAACATCACCTGACTCCAAACGCAGTGCTTCAAATAGTTCCTGACCTTCAGCAAGGTCCTGGTCAAAAATATCAACTTTTTCCTGTAAAGTTTGTGCCAGTCTATTCATACGATCAACGACAATTTCTGAAGCAATCATTTTATCTTGAAAATCCTTTTCTTTTTTGCGCACAAATTGCTCGACTTTTTTTTCTGCCTGCCTGATGTAATGCTGCAGCTCACGGACCGACACATTACGCGCATCGGTCAGTCTGAAGTAAAACATCAACCCGCTGAAAAGAAAAAGAGCAGCAACTACTACCCATATCTCCATAAAAACGATTCCGCTCCCAGTGATTACTGCATACATTATAACGCCAAACACAAAATATTTCAAATGCGGGCAAAGAATTATTTTCGGTTCGGAAATTGATTTAAATGCATTTTTTCCCTATAATTTAAAATATTTTAAGGAGCTTTCATGAAAACTGAATTTTATCCTCAAATCCTCAGTCTTGCACCTGCTTGGAAACGACTTATTGCTTATTTAGTTGATCTTACTTTTCTGCATATACTGGTGATTTTCCTCATTATCAGCACATACGGCCGCGAATTTTCTCTGGTATTTAACTACATCGAACAGCATGGAGCTATGGAATATATCATCAAAGAAGGACTCTTTAAAGATAAACTCGAAATCATTCAAGCCAGCCCAGTTGCTGTTCAAAATATGCTTTACTTACAACATTATATTTTCACACAGTATTTTTATTTAGTATTCGTATTTTACAATGTAGTATCGATTATTTATTATGCTTTATTTTGGATGGGTACGGGTCAAACTCTCGGTGCTAAATTACTCAACATTAAGGTTATTTCCGTTAACGGAGAACCAATTTTCTTAGCCTCCAGTATTATGAGATCGTTAGGTCTGAAAATTATTGAAATGTGTTATGGCATACCGGCACTTTTCATGATTAATCCTATTTATAAGCAGTATTTTCATGATAAAATATCAAATTCGGTAGTCATAGAAAATAAAGACTGGCAAAATATTATCTTTGAGAAACCCGAAAATGGAAAAGCTGCAGAAAATATAGAGAATCATTAACAAAATATTAGTCCAAAGGAATCGAAATACCAATTTCGCTTTCTTCTGTAAACTGTTCTACCACAGCTGCCGATGTCAAACCTAAAATACCTGCTGCTATCAGAGCTGAACCAATAATAATATGTTTCACCATTTTTTGGTTGCGCTTATGATTATGTATCGTATGAACCATATATCTTTTCTGTTCTTCAGTAGGAGCAGGTATATCACTGTGATGATTACGATAAAATTCTTTTAGCAGTTCGTCCATAGTATGGTCGATCAGCCGGTATTCTTTGTTATGCATGATAGACTCCTTCGGTCATAAGCTTTTTAATTTTTGAACGTGCTTGATACAAGCGGTTTTTGATAGCGGTTTCTGTAGTATTTAACATACTAGCAATTTCCTTAATCGGATAGCGCTCATAATAATAGAGATCAATAACTTCTTGCATATCTTTGGTCAGAGACCCGATCGCATAATCCAAAAACGAGCGCACAACAACGCTACTTTCTGTATCACCAGAGTCGGGAATTGTTTCGATACCTTCTTCATTTTCACCGAAGACGGCAATATTTTTCTTATCTTTAGCGCGCTTTTTCGATACCTTAAACGCGTAATTCAACACAATACGGTATGCATAAGTAGAAAATTTTGCATCACCTTTAAAGCCTTTCAAGCCTTTATAGATCAGCAAAAAGGCTTCATTAACATAAGCATCCAACTCATTCATTGGCAGCTTCAAAATACGACGCAAAATTGACACTACCATTTTATAATACGCTTCGTAAATTATACTAAATGCTTCATTATCGCCATCTTTTACGCGCTCGATAGCATTTTGAATTTCAAGTTCGGTAATTTCCTCAATCTGATTTGCAACCAATTCCGTGCCCTCCCAATCTTTCTATAATAAAGATAATGAAAGGCACTTAGAAGGTCAAATTATATTTTTTTATTCTGGATACGGACAGCGTTAAGGATCGCTAGCAGAGCAACACCAACATCTGCAAAAACAGCTTCCCAAAGCGTCGCTAGCCCGTAAACTCCCAACACCATCACTAAAATCTTCACAGTGAATGCTAAAATAACATTTTGAAGTACTACCTGACGTGTATATTTTGCAACTTTAATTGCATCTGGAATTTTAGAGGGTTGGTCCGTTTGAATAACAATATCTGCTGTTTCAATTGCCAAATCACTCCCCATAGCTCCCATTGCAATGCCGATATCACTGAGAGCCAATACCGGTGCATCATTAATACCATCCCCAACAAATGCAATTACTTGATGTCCTTCCTGTTTCAAATTAGAGACAAAATCAGCTTTATCGATAGGCAACAAATCGCCATAAGCTTCATCAATACCTATTTCACGAGCAACTTCCTGAGTTATTTGAGTTTTATCACCGGACAGCATCACAATTTTAATCCCATATTCATGCAGCTTTTGAACCGCCTGAAAAGCATCTTCCTTAATTTCATCAGACAACACCAACGAACCCAAAAATTGGCCGTCTCGAGCAAGAAAAACCGTTGTTTTGACTGTTTTAACAAGATCTTCTGGAATTTGAACGCCATATTTCTTCATCAATCCTGCATTTCCAGCAAGCAATTCAACTCCATTGAGAAATCCTTTAAGCCCATGACCTGCCACTTCTTCGGTTTCTGAAAGCTTTAATAACGGTATATTATGAGTTTCTGCATACTCAATGACAGCACGTGCAATAGGATGATTACTTTTTTTCTCTAAAGAAGCCACCATGGATACAAATTCTTCATTGCTGACATCTTTTGTTCTGATATCTTGGACAGTAAACACACCTTTCGTCATTGTTCCTGTCTTATCACAGACCAATATGGTTAATTTTGTCATTGCTTCGAGATAATTACCTCCTTTGAATAAAATACCATTCCGTGATGCCAGGCCTATCCCGCCAAAATAGCCCAGCGGCACACTAATCACCAACGCACAGGGGCACGACACTACTAAAAAAATTAATGCACTGTAGAGCCAGTCTTTGAAAATATAATTCGGTACAACAAAGTAAGGAACAACAATAATCAACAACGCTAAAGCTCCGACAGTGGGAGTGTAAATTCGCGCAAATTTACGAATAAAAGTTTCTGTAGGTGCTTTATGCTGGGATGCATTCTGAACCATATCTAAAATCCGGGACAAAGTACTGTCGGCATAAAGCTTAGTAACTTGCATTGTAATTGTTTTATTAGACGCAATCATACCAGCCAGCACAGGCTGACCCTTTTCTATTGAACGCGGCATACTCTCGCCGGTCAAGGCTGACGTATTAAAAAGAGCTTCATTGGTCACCAAAATCCCATCTAAGGGGGCACGTTCACCAGTTTTAACCTCAAGTATCTCACCGATCACCACTTCCTGAGGAGGTCGAGCAGAAATCACACCGTTTTCCACTACATATGCAACATCAGGACGTACATCAAGAAGTGCTTTAATACTACGTTTTGCTTTGTTAACTGCCAATTCTTGAAATAATTCGCCTACCGTGTAAAAAAGCATCACAGCAGCACCTTCGGAAAATTCTCCGATAATAAAGGCTCCTAGGGTTGCCGTAACCATCAGAGTAAGTTCGTTAAAAAAATCATGGCTACGAATACTAACTAACATTTCACGAATTACTGGCAGGCCTACCAATAAAAACGCTCCAAAATACCACACCAAACGCACTTCAAACGGCTGGAAAAAGTCCAGCTGTAAATGCTCTATTACCATACCGGATGCAATCATTAAAAACGAAAGCACTGCAGGCCAGACTTTCTTAAGAGTTTCATGATTTTGGTTTTCAGGTTCGCAACTTTGATTATTTGTACAACAACAATTCATAAGGTTCTCCTTAAGGATATTTTCATTGTAAAATAAGCATTCCGTCTCCGTAGCTGAAAAAACGATACTGCTGAAGAATCGCTTCAGCATAAGCATGGCGGATGTTATCAATTCCAGCGAAAGCTTGCACAAGTAGTAATAAAGTAGATTGAGGAAGATGAAAATTCGTGATCAGGCCATCAATCATACGAAATTGGTAGCCAGGTTTGATAAAAATATCAGTCTCTCCACAAAACGCTTTATTTCCAGATGCCTCCAAAGCCCTGCAGACTGTTGTTCCGGCAGCAATGACACGTTTTTTTTTATTTTTTGCCTGCAGACATAATTGTATTGTTTCATAGGGCACAGAAATTTTTTCTTTATGCATTTTAAAATTTTCGGGAAGCTGATCCATCGGTTTAAATGTACCTAATCCGACATGAAGTGTCAACTCGGCAACCTGAACCCCTTTATTTTTAAGGGATTCAAGGATTTTCTGAGAAAAACGAAGCGAAGCAGTTGGAGCTGCTACCGACCCATAATATTTAGCAAACAATGTCTGATAACGCTCTTCGTCCTGAAATGAATATAATACTTCAGAACGCTTTTTGCGCTGCTCGATGATATACGGGGGCAAAGGCACCAAACCTATCTGATCAGCCCTTTCTGCACTAAAAGGTTCTTCAAATCGGATGCGCCGAAGACCACTATCTAACACTTCCATAACTTTAGCCCTTACGCAGTTAGCAACAATAATAAGATCTCCTTTCTTGAAACGTCGGGCTTTTTTCAGCATTGCTGTCCAGGTGTAAGGATTTTCGGCTTCAATTAGCAGCATTTCTGATTCAAGATCACTCCGGACCAGCCGAATTGATAGACGGGCTTTAAAAACCTTACTATTATTGACTACCAAAACATCCCCTTCATTAAGGAACAACGGCAATTCTGTAAACATATAATGATTGAGTTTGTTGTGATTTATTAGCATCAAACGATCGCCATCACGTTCCGGAGCAGGGCTTGTAGCGATGAGATTTTCAGGAAGATCAAAATCCAAAAAATACTCCATAAATCCTCTCTAAAAAAAACCCCCTCCTTTTTGGAAAAGAAGAGTTTTGAGTTATGATAATTCTACCATTTTGAGAATGATCCTCACCGTATCAACCAAATCCACAATACGGATATATTCTTTTGTACTATGAATTTCTTCCATGCCAACACTCAATACGGTAGTCGGGATACCCATTCCAGCATAAATATTTGCGTTAGTGCCACCGCATGATGCCTCATAAGAAGCTTCAATACCTACTTCACGCAACGCACGGGCTGCAAATTCAACAATAGGGGTCGACTCATCAAAATTATAACCGTCATTGGTTTTATTGATCATACATTCAATCGAAACTGCTTTCGGTTTGACTGCATCGACAATTTCTAAAATTTGATCTCGAATCGGAAAACATTTTTCATGGATTAAAGATCTAAATTCACCAATAATTAAGGTTTCTGCAGGCACAACATTCCTTGCTTGCCCACCCTCAACAATACCGACATTTGCAACCGTATCATCTGCCAAACGCCCGGAAGGAAGCTGCATAATAATTTCAGCAGCCAGTTTAATTGCATTGATACCTTTTTCGGGATTCATTGCTGCGTGAGCTGCTCGACCTGTAATTGTAATACGATAATCATAGTGGTAAGGCGCTTTTGTGGTAATGGTTCCTACAGGACCGCCGCTGTCCAATACAAAACCATAGTCGATTCCCAAAAGTTCCTCTTGAGGAATATTTTGCGCACCGACTAATCCAACTTCTTCAGCAGAAGAAATAATGAAAACTAAATCTCCATGTGGTAATTTTTTTTCTAAAATAATATCCAACGCGCACAGCATCGATGCAATGCCACATTTATCATCAGCTCCTAAGATTGTAGCACCGCTAGAACGGATAATGCTGTCTTCAACAACCGGCAAAACATTATGACATGGCAAGACTGTATCAGCATGTGCATCAAAAAATAATGACTTTTTAGATGCATCTGTTGCTGGCAGTTTAATGATCATATTTTCGGTACAACGTCCGTCAAATTTTGAAGAAACGTAAGAGATTCTTCGAACTTCTGCATGTTTTCCCTTGAGATGATTTTCAATGAAATCGAATACAGGTTTTTCTTCAAATGATGGTGATGCAATTTTTACAAGTTCTAAAAATAACGAAACAACTTTTTCTTGAAAATATTCTGACATAACTGCCTCTTTATTTATCTGAAAAAATTCTAACATAAATATTCAAAAAAATCAAAATTGCGAACGCTTGCGAAAAAGAAATTTTCTGATTATAATATAAGATAAGGAGGGATCTGTGGAAAAATCATTACGTATGAACATACAAGCTCAACTCTCCGGGCAAACCATAAAACAAATAACGATTTCTGCTGATATCACTCCCGAGCTTTTAGATTTGCTTAATCAAAACTCTTCAATTCAAATTTTCTCAAAGTTTCCCGAGCTTTCTTTACATGAACACAGTTTTTTAAATTTTTACAAAAAAAAATTCAAAAATGTAAAAAAAAATTACATTATTTTTGATGCCCCTTTTGAATCTGAAATCCTAGATTTTATCGGAACAGTACCTACTTATTTTTCTATTGACAGGAGTCCGGCTATTTCGATAGAACGCTCTCCTAGACTATACTGTCCTCGGATATTCCTTAACGCATCCGTTGGAACATTACAGTTGCTTAAAAACGATTCCCTCTTGATACCCCATCTATTCCAGCCTTATGTTATTAAAAATAATACTCTTTACCCTGTCTACACATTTCTTATGCCCGAACAATTGGAAAATTTATATCAAGGTTCTTACAGCATAAGCTGGGAAGAATCAGAAATGCTCATTCGGAAATTACAAGAACAACCAAAATTATTCGCAAAAATGCTCTCGGCTCCTCGTATTGTCGAACCACCAAAAATCAATCCAATACTTGAATTTAACTACTCCACCGACAAAAAATATGAACTTAGTTTATTTATCGAAGCAGAAATAAATAATCAAAAAAAACATTTTTTTTTAGATCTAGAACGAACTCAAAAAAATATTAATCAGAAATTACCTTTAACATTTGGAAACACAGAAATATTAGTAAAAATAGATAAAAATCATCCCGCATACCACAATATTGAAAATATTACCAAACAAAGTTTCCAAAACTTTTACAGCGTTTTAGGGGAAATCCAAGGTAATAAAATTGTGACAAGCGACCGCAGTAATCTTTTTGGGCAATATCTGCCTAAAATTTCTAACGATACGGAAATCTACCGTAAAAACAAAAATACAAAACTTCATTTTATTTTGGTTCAAGATCAAGCATCCATTGTGATCAAAAATAAAAGTTCAGTACCTTTGTTTGGCAGCACAGACTGGCTCTCGATTGATTTTTCATATGACAGTCGGTCTATTAAACTATCATTGAAAGATTTAGAAAAAATACTACATCAAGGCTTCATCGAAAAGGACGGCACATTAATTGCGCTTCCTGAAGAAGAAAATGACAATCTTGCAAAATTGCTTAGCCTTGGCAAAAAAAATCCAAAAGACGAGGAAATCCAAGTACAAGGCTCATTTCTGCCATGGATTTTAACGCTCTATCCCAACGCAGAAATTCCAACAGAATGGCAAGCGCTTCGTGATTTCGTTCATGAACACAAAGTCCCGGAAATCTATCTTTCGGAATATGCAGAGACTATTCTACGAGACTATCAAAAAATCGGAGTTAAACGTTTATCTTTGATGCATCATTTTGGATTTGGATCCGTGCTTGCTGATGAAATGGGACTCGGAAAAACACTTCAAGTTTTGGCATTCCTGGACTTACAACAAACACAAGGTCAAACATTAATTGTCACGCCCAGCTCTCTTACCTTCAACTGGCAGGCTGAAATTGAAAAATTTTTTCCCAACCGTTTCAAAACACTAATTGTTAACGGTACAAAAACGGAACGTGAAGAAAAAATAAAAAAAAGCAGAAATGCCGATATCATTATTACTTCCTATCATATGTTGGGTATTGATTTAGAACAATATAAAGATCTGAATTTTGGATTTTTTATCATCGACGAAGCTCAGCATATTAAAAATAAAAAATCCAAACGTTCTAAAAGTGTTAAAAAAATCAAAGCCCGAACAAAAATTGCAGTCAGTGGAACCCCTCTTGAAAATAATATTTCAGAACTTTGGTCCATTTTCGATTTTGTAATGCCGGAATTTTTGGGATCAGCAAAGAGTTTTTCTCACGATTTCGAAGAGCCTTTAAAACAATTTGACCTTGAAAAACGAAAAAATACTTTATTACAGCTGCATAATATGACCAGTCCGTTCATTATTAGGCGAACAAAAGCAGTAGTTTCCAAAGAATTGCCTCCTAAAATTGAACAAACTATTGTTACTGAACTTACAGATAAACAAAAAAGCCTTTATATTCAAACTTTATCAAGAATTAAAAATCATTTTTTCACCATGATCGAGGAAAAAGGATTTAATCAATCACAAATTGATTTTCTTTCTGCTCTCACAAAGCTCAGACAAATCGCATTGCATCCAGCACTGGTTTATCCCGAACTAGAAAATTTAGAACCCGAAATAATTTCATCTAAAATGTCAGCACTCAAGGAACTTCTTGATGAAGCATTTGATTCTGGACACCGTGTTCTCATTTTTAGCCAATTTGTATCCATGCTACAGCTCATTAAAAAAGAATTAGAAAAAGAACAAATTTCATACCTCTACATCGATGGAAAAACAGCTCATAGAGTAGAATTAGCAGATTCGTTCAACCAAGCAGAAATTCCAGTATTTTTGATTTCGCTGAAAGCCGGAGGAGTTGGCTTGAATTTAATGGGAGCAGATACAGTTGTTTTATTTGATCCATGGTGGAATCCCTCTGTAGAAAATCAAGCAGTAGACCGAGCTCATCGCATTGGGCAGGAAAAAACCGTCAATGTTTATCGGTTGATGACAAAAGGTACGATAGAAGAAAAAATTTACAATTTACAACGGAAAAAAGACTTTTTATTTGAAAATATCATGCAGGAAGATGCCAATTTCGGAGCATTTTCCAAGGAAGATTTACTATCCTTGTTGAGTGACGATTTCCTTGAACAAAGTTAATAAACAAAATTTTTGCCGACAAATTCTAAAGCAACCAGCAATGCCAAAATCCACAAGCATCAAGAACGTCCAAATTTTGACACTTCAAGACACTCATATTCAATTTTATTTTTATCAAGCATATCAACTAAATCCAAACTATCTTGTTTTAGCATAATAATATCATTTGCACCTACAGCAATAAAAAAATTGGGTATATTTTTATTTTTGAGTACATTTTCAAAATAAGCATGATAACTGTTTTTATCCCACAATTTTTGATTAATCGGTGTACCATAAACATAACGCCGCTAAGGAAGGCTAAGCAAAATATTTAAAGCTTTTGTAGGTGGCTTTCCAAGAGCTGTTATTGCCGACGAAAAAATAAACACCATTTCGAAATACCTGGGATCATTCAATGCAAAAATCAATGCGCCATGCCCCCACCGAATAACCTCCAAGAGCACGCGCTGATCTTTTATTAAACACAGGAAAGTTCGTTTCAACATAAGGAAACAAATCATTAATAAAAGCAGACTGCATATTAGTACCTTGAATATCTGCATACCAAGTATCATGGGAACGTGGAAAAATTACAATCGTTTCTGGAATCAGTTGAGCAGGAATAGCCCGATCCAAAATTTTTTTTTAGCTTTTCCTTTACAGGTCCATGTCTTATGAGTACCATAAGCACCATGAAATATAAAAATTACAGGATATTTTTATCTATAGAGTAGTTTTTAGGATAATATATAAAATAATCCCCATTTCGTCCCAGCTCTTTGGAATAAAAAGATTCAGTTTTTATAATTCCTTGTTCCTTCTATGGAATTTCCATTTTAAGAAAACAAGATAAATTTCTATCTTGAATTTTTGATTCATCATGACAAACACTCAGTATAAGCAATATCAATAAAAATCCCACACAGATTCTCCAAAAAAATCTTCCTCGTCTGAGGGGAATTTTTATGTATTTTCCTTTCTGACAATATCTTTAACTTTCATCAAACGGGAAAGATTAGAACGTTCTATTTCATCGAGCTTCATTGTAATGAATAGAATCATTTCCTTAGTATGAGGAATTAGTCTGTATTCTAAGGCATTAACACGTCTTCGGGTTTTTTCAATTTCAATAGCAAGCAACTCTACTAATTTTTCAGCTTCAGCAAGCTCAATTAATTTAAGCGTAACACCAGAAAAAATATCCAAAGCAGAATCAACTTCTGCCGAAGTCCCGACAAGACCATATTCATGCATTGAGCCTTCCTGTTCAAATTCAAAAGCAGGCGACCGAACACCTAATGTATTAACAACATGCACTTGCAATTTAATTTCCGCACGCGAAGACTCAAATACCATATCTGCTGTTGCCTGATCCATAACCCCTCGGGCAATCATAAAATATGAATATGCCCTTTTAAGTTCACGATCTGCCTGTTCACGGAGTTCCTTTACTTTATGCACCTTTTCCAAAAACATTTTCGTCAATGCATCTTGTTTATCTTTTAATAATTTATGACCACGCGTTGCTGTACGAAGTTTTGCTTTTTGATTTTGCAGTTCCATCCGATTAGGATTCGCTTGTATCACTTGCTACTCCTATTTTTTTTCTTTGTCGGTATATTCTTTCAAATAGGCATCTTTATATTCTTGTCGGATACGTTTGAGTTCAGCAACTGGCAATTTTGCCAGAAGTTCATAACCAATACGCAATGTATCCTTAATAATATCACGATTTTCCGACTCCCCTTGCGCCACAAAACGACGTTCATACCCATCCACAAAGCTAGCAAATTTCTGATCATCCGGTGTTAATGCACCTTCACCTAAAATTGCTTCAAGTTCTTTTGCTTCCTTTCCACGCGCATATGCCGCAAAAAGTTGGTTCGCAACATCAGCATGATCTTCACGTGTCTTGTTTTTACCAATGCCCTTATCCCGAAGTCGGCTCAACGACGGCAAAACATCTACAGGAGGATAAATCCCTTTTGCTTGCAGCGAACGCGATAAAATAATCTGACCTTCAGTAATATAACCAGTAAGGTCAGGAATAGGATGTGTTTTATCATCTTCAGGCATCGACAAAATCGGAATCATTGTTACTGAGCCTGTTTTACCGTTGACTTTCCCAGCTCTTTCATAAAGAGTGGCTAAATCTGTATATAAATATCCAGGATATCCACGGCGCCCTGGAACTTCCTTACGTGCTGCTGAAATTTCGCGTAACGCTTCTGCATAATTTGTCATATCAGTTAGAATTACCAAAATGTGCATGTTATGTTCAAATGCAAGATATTCTGCTGCTGTTAATGCCATACGTGGTGTAGAGATACGCTCAATTGAAGGATCATCAGCTAAGTTAATAAACATAACAGTACGTTCAATAGCACCAGTTTTCCTAAGGTCGTCCATAAAAAATTCAGCTTCTTCATAAGTAACACCCATGGCTGCAAACACAACCGCAAAATTATCACCATCTTTAAGAGTTCGTGCTTGACGAGCAATTTGCGCTGCAAGACGAGCATGAGGTAATCCCGAACCAGAAAAAATCGGTAGTTTTTGCCCACGAATTAAAGGACTCATCCCATCAATGGACGAAACCCCTGTTTGAATAAATTCGTCCGGATAATCCCGACTGAACGGATTAATTGATGCACCATTAATATCCAAGTACTGATCAGGAATTAAGTCAGGAGCATTATCTTTAGGTTTGCCGGAACCATCAAAAACTCGTCCTAACATATCCAACGAAACCGGAACAGATAATGTTTTTCCTAAAAAGGTTACTTTCGTATTAGCAACATCAATTCCTTGAGTCCCTTCAAATACCTGAACTAACGCTCGATCAGTTTGAGTTTCTAAAACTTTACCGTTTCGTTTTGTACCATCAGCAAGTTCGATTTCTACAAGTTCCTCATATTTAACATCAGAAATTTTTTCAACAATAAGAAGAGGCCCTTCAACCCCGCGGATTGTGCGGTATACTTTAAGCATTATTACCTCCTGTACTTAAGCCGGCAAATTCTTTATCGATACTGTCATTTAGTTTTTTGAAAAATTCGTCCTTTTGGGCTTCCAAAACATATTTCATTTCAGGAAAAAATTTATTACATTCTAACGCTTCAATTTGAGAAAATTCTACTCCTGATTTAATTGCTTCCATACCTTTATTATAGAATTTAACAATAGCTGAAAGCATCGCTACCTGTTTTTGAATAGATGTATAGGTATCAACATCATGAGTAGCATTTTGATGGAGGAAATCCTCACGAACTTGTTTCGATACATGCAAAACTAAACGTTGTTCACGGGTCAGCGAATCAATCCCAACAAGCCGTACAATCTCTCTCAGCTGTGCTTCTTCTTCAAGCAGTCTCATACCAACCGCACGCGTCTCAGACCAATCTTCCGAAACATTAATACGCCAATAATCTGACAGCTGATCCACATAAAGCGAATAACTTTGGATCCAATTAATCGCAGGAAAATGGCGTTGATAAGCCAGAGATGAATCTAAAGCCCAAAATACTTTAACAACACGGAGAGTGTTTTGAGTGACAGGCTCAGAGAAGTCTCCTCCTGGAGGTGACACTGCACCAATAACCGAAACAGAAGCTTCTTTACCTTCTTTTCCGAGAATTTCAACAATACCCGCTCTTTCATAGAAAGTAGCAAGACGTGACCCCAAATATGCCGGATAACCTTCTTCACCAGGCATTTCTTCAAGACGTCCACCCATTTCTCTCAATGCTTCCGCCCAACGTGAAGTAGAGTCGGCCATAATGGCAACATGATATCCTTGATCACGGAAATATTCTGCCAAAGTGATTCCAGTATAAATAGAAGCTTCACGAGCTGCTACCGGCATATTGGACGTATTTGCAATTAACACTGTCCGATCCATCAAAGGTTTGCCAGATTTCGGATCGATCAATTCAGGAAATTCTTTTAATACGTCAGTCATTTCATTTCCACGCTCACCACATCCAACATAAACCACCACTTGTGCTTCGGACCATTTTGCCAACTGATGCTGTGTGATGGTTTTACCGGATCCAAAAGGTCCAGGAATAGCAGCAGTTCCGCCTTTAACCAAGGGAAAAAACGTATCAATAACACGTTGGCCTGTAATCATTTGAACACGAGGAGAAAGCTTTTTCTTAACCGGACGAGGAATCCGCACCGGCCAGTAGTGTGACAAATGAACCTCAACATCTTTACCTGTTTTTTCATCTGCAATGATGCCAACAACTTCACGCACTGTAAACGAGCCACTATTTAATTTTTTCAATACGCCTTTCACACCATATGGAACTAAAATTTTTGTTTCAATTAAAGCAGTTTCTTGGACAGTACCTAAAATATCACCAGCTTCAAGAACATCTCCTTCTTTTACAGTAGGTTTGAATTCCCATTTTTTCTCACGATCCAAAGCTGGAACATCAATCCCCCGGGCAATAAAAATACTACCGGAAGCTTCTTCGATCGCTTCAAGCGGACGCTGAATCCCATCAAAAAAGTTGCCGATAAGTCCCGGACCAAGTTCTACTGATAACGGCTGTCCAGTAGAAATCACAGGTTCTCCAGGTCCAACACCGGATGTATCTTCGTATACCTGAACAAATGCTTTATCTCCGTCCAAGCGAATAATTTCACCAATCAGCTGCATATTGCCGACTTTAACCATGTCATACATTTTTGTACCGGTCATCCCGCTGGCAACAACAAGAGGACCTGTCACTTTGACTATTTGTCCTTGTTCTTTCATTTAGTTTCCTCCCTTTTGGGCAAAAATATCTATCCCGATTGCACGCGTCACTTGTTCGCCTAGCCGCTTCAAAGCAATACCACCTTGACCGCTAGCACCAGGAATAGGGGTAACAGACACATCTCGATAATGATTATTAACATCTGCTACCACATCAATAACAGGTTCAGCAAGATTTTCTTCAACAAAAATAATACCATAAATGCCTTCCGAAGCCAAACGTCGGAGTGTTTCTGCTAATTCCAAAGGCGATTCCGCTTGAAACGAATCCGCGCCTATCGTACGAAACGGCAACACAGTATCTTGACCACCAATGACGGCTATTTTTTTATTCAACATGACGCACCCTACCTTTAATAGATTCGACGCTCATACTATTAAGTTTGCCGATAATAATCAACTTTAAGTTCTTGAGTTCGATATCAAGTAAGCGTAACATTTCTTCAACTACCGCAGGACCTTGACCAATAAATGAAAAATTACGGACTATTTTTATCAAAAATTCGTCTATTTGTTTTTCTAGAATAGTACAAGACCGCGTGTTCACCCAAAAATCTATGCCCTCACTAAGTGTTTCTGCATAAGCAGTTTCTCGAACAAAATCAATAAAATCTTCTGCAGGAAGAACCGCCTCTTCAAAAAGTAATTCCGAGCTAATATACCCACCAGGTATAATAATTTCAAGTATTTGATCACGTTCTAGATCCATTTTTTTGGCACGAAAAATATTTTTTATATTTTCACAGTCAATTTCTTTTCTATACAAATCTAAAATCTGACTATAATCATGCGCATTTTGAATGAAAGCTTCTTTAAGTAAATCAAGCCTATAAATATAAAAAGCACGATCTATTAAAAAATCTATCTGCCGCACATCATCTCCAGATATTTGCTTTAATTCAATTAACGCTTGCTCCACGGGCTTTGGAAGTTCATTATAAAGCTCATGCTCAACAATTGTATACATTTTTTCAGCAGGAATAGCCCCTTCATCTGATAGCCTATCCCATACAACTTCCTTTTGCATCGACTTAGCCTTATACAAAAGTTTAAGATTGTTCAAATCCATTTTAAGAGCATGAACTTTTATGATGCCTGGATCAGGAATCATTGATTTAATCTCATTAAACCTTGTACGGTAAAAATTGTCGAAAATCTCGGCAAAATCCTTTAAAGTGTGCCCTTGAAACAACGGTCCATAAACAGTATCTTCAAGAGACTTTGCTAATGTTTCAGCATTGGGAGTTTCAGCAAGCGCCACAAAATCACTATCCGTTAGTGCGTAAACTTTTCCAGCGCGTAAAAGTCCGCTTAAATATCCCCAAGTCGACATAAACTACCTCACAAAGAGCAGATCAGCTACAGGTTTTTCAGTTTTTTCTCTGATAAGCGCAAATAATATATCTGCTGTAATATTAACAAAAGAATCTTCTTCTTTCAGGAGAACTCCTCCTTCGAAATCCCCGGATTCTTTTGAAAAAGTCAACTGTCCACTACAGGACTGATTGACAGATTCCAGCCATTGAGCATCAAGTCTTTTTTCATTTTTGCCCACAATAATAGTTTCTTTTTTTGTTTCTACCGATTGAAGCACAAGTTTTTCCATAATTTCGGGATAATCTGCCGAGGACAAAAATTCATCTTTTGCTTTAGTATAAACTTGATTAATTCGGAAACGTTTTTGTTCGAGTATTTTATTAGCAACAGTCCGTCTGGCATCAATGACCAAACCACGCTCGAGATTTTCCGCTATATTTTGAATATTACGTTCGTGTTCTTCTTTATAAATCCGAGCATTTTCTTTGCCAGCCTGTATGATTTTGTCAGCATCTTGTTGCGTAATCTCCAAAAGTTTAGCTCTTTTCTTTTCTGCGTCGGCAATAATTTTTTTTCTGATATCTTCTAAGCTCATGCTTTTCTCCTTACGGTCCTACAAGAGCCCCATAAGAAGTATCGATGCCAGCAACCCAAACACCGCAAAAGTTTCAACCATCGCAGGAAGAATAATTGCTTGACCCATTTGTTTCGGACGGCGCGCAATCAATTGCATCCCCGTAGCGCAAATTTTCCCTTGCCACAGACCAGAAATATAACCAGAAACAGCAACAGGCAAAGCAGCAAAAAGCAGTCCTAACCCTACCGTAAAACCAGCCGCATCAGGTGTCAGATCGCTAACACGGCCGAGTACCATAAACGTATAAAGAAGTCCATAAATTCCCTGAGTCATTGGGAGGGCTTGCAAAACCAGAACGCTACCAAATTTTTTAGCATCTTCGGTAAGAACAGCATTTCCAACTTCACCGGCCATACCTACGCCAATACTAGATCCATAACCACCGCCGAAAGTTGCCAGCGCAGCTCCTAAGATCGCAAAAACCAATCCCCAATTGACTTGACTGAGCATACTTGGGGAAGAAATCCCTATTTCTTGAGCAAATAAAGGTGCAGCAAAAACTGTAGCAAAAATTGAAAGAGTAAGTGTTTTCTTCATGGAAAACCTCCGATTTTTTGAGAAATTTATTTTTTATTGTTATTTAACAGTATAATGAGAACCCCGACGTGCAAGAGGATTATAATCCTTGCCCCCACCTTCCATAAACTGGCCGAAAAACTCGACAAATTGAAGACGCAGTGCATGCACAAAAGCACCAAAGCCACCTAAAACTAGGTTGAACGTATGCAAGAAAACCAACAACGCAACACCGAAAATACTCAATATAGGATTAATTGCAGAGAGAAAATCAATCATTCCAAACCCAAGTTGATTAAAAACGTTAGAAATGATGCCAGACGACAAACCTAATGCCAAAAGCCGCGCATAAGACAATAAATTACTAAGGTAGCCTGATAGTCCATATAAATCCCATAATCCGGCAAGAGGTCCAATAATTCCCGATACAAAATTTTTCTGAAACCCAACACGTATCGCGTTTACAATAATCAATACAGCACCTATTTTCATTAATAGGAAGAATATTTGTGCTGTACTTTCAGAGACGAGATGCAAACCTGCCATTCCTGCAATCCAAACAAAAACAGCCCATCCGAAGAATCCTGCTAAAAGAATAAGCCAAGACAATTCAGAAAACAAAGCAGTTAATCCATTTCGTTTGAGACTTACAACAAATTTAATAAAATAACCGTACCAAAGCTGCACTGCGCCAATAAGCAAAGAAATAAACAAAACAAACAAAGGTTTATCAAAGAATGCAGAACCATCATTAAACTTAAAGCTGAGATTTTCAAGGAAAGTCACAGGAATGTATTTTGTAAATAGATCTCCAGCATACGAACCGAATAAAACTCCTGCGATTATGGCAGAAAATCCGCTCCATGCAAGCAACGCATAAAAATTAGCTGCATTTTTATTGGCATTATTGCGGAACATCATAATCAGTGAAAAAAGCAGTAATACAACCCCATATAATGCATCACCCATACACATACCGTAATACACAAAGTAAAAAAGCGACAAATGAGGCGTAGGGTCGACAGTTTCGCCGTACATAGGAGTACCATACATAGTAGTGAGCACGGCAAAAGGGCGCGTAAGTCCGTTATTTTTTAGTGAGACAGGTACTTTATCATATTCATCTTCAGAAGGATCAGAAATTGAAATATCAATATTTTTATACATTGAAAGAATTGCTTCAACTTTCGGTAAAGCCTCTTCAGGCACCCATCCTCTGAAAAAGCTTACTGAGTCAGTAGATAAGGCCAAGCCGCCAGCTTTTTTCTTTTGAAGTTCAATCTCCAGTATATCGTGAATAAGTGCTAATTCTTTGATTTTTTCCGAATAAAACTTCCAAGTTTGAAGAGCGTTATTATAACGTTGAACATTGTGCTCAATTTCCGCATTGAGATCTTTGAGAATCTGAGCCGTCTCCCCAGAACGACGCGTTACATTTAAAACATTGAATGGTTTTTCACGAAGCACTGTACTGACCGAATCCCAAGCATCAATAGATGTCAAAACATAGCAAAAAACTTCACGATCGGCGGTCCAAGCAATCAAAACATCCACAAGATCTGTCTCTTCTGCAAGAGAATAACGAAAATCTTCAAATACCGCTTCGGAAATTTGACCGATAGCTCCGCGTAAAAATTCACTTTTCCCTTGAATCGGATCAAAATTATCAACAACACCCGCCCATTGAGCTACTGCATCATGTTCCTGCTTAAGAGCAGCAATAGCAACTTCACTTTCACGGGTCTCACGATCGAGAGCTTTTAATTTTTTCGCCACCTCTTCAAAATTATATTTTGACTGAAGCTTATCTAAAGTCTCTTGCGAAGTTATTTCAAACTCAGGAGCAGCAATATTATATAATTCTTTAATTCTCGTTAATGCACCTGCAATTTCACGGCGTATTTCTTCAAGTCCCATAGTATCAGCTTGAACTACTTTCAAATCAGTCGCCCAAGCATCTTTAGCTTTAGCTTCTTCAACATCTTGATAATCCAAAATATCAATATGTATTGAATCTGTAGCTTGTAACTCATTGAGTAATTCATCTCTGATACTGTCGTCAACAGCCAGAGTCAATTTCTTCATCCTAACGATTGCCATAAGACACCTTCATTTCCGACAAAACAAATGCTATTGCTTCTTTTTCGCCGACATCTGCTTTTTTATCAACGTGCATTAAATCAGTTTTCAGCATTGATAAAATAGTTTCCGCTTGTTCCGTACCTTTTTTGCTGTACTCAACAAGGATTCTGTCTTCCTCTTTTCGGACATAGGTTTTTGTTTCATCCATCAATTTATTGACTTCGTTATGTGCATTACGGATTATCGTTTGACTTTCTTCATCTACAGTTGCTAAAATATTCCGTGCCATTTGTTCGGCATCACGGATCTCGCGGAGTTTTTGTTCATCCATAAAAGTCCTCCTTGCCTGACCTAATTATAAAAATTAATAATTTTTTTCAATATTATAAAATGTTTTTTTTACTTTTGCAAATTTTATTTTTCACAAATTAATTTCCAAATCTTGATTATTTAATCGAAATAATTTATTCTTAATACGGAATATCTTTAACATAAAGGAGAAACTATGAAACATTCTTTCAGTCATCTGCTGTTCGGCGCAGCACTAATGTTGACTTATTTCGGATCAAATGATAAAGTTATTATTCCTGTTTCCAGTATCAGGGTAATCAACACTACTACTGTTCTCACAGGTCCAGCAAAATCTTCGCGCGTCACGCAGATAATTTTTAATTCAGGCACCTCTTCTATAAAAGTCCAAGAGTCACTTGAAGAAATTTACGAAATGATTAACAAATAACTTCCAACCCCACACTTTTTAAAGAAGAAAAATCTTCTTTATGTCTTTATTTTTAAATTCGCCTCGTTTTATTTTTAAAGAGGCATAGAGGTTTTTATGAAACATTTGTTCGTTATTTTTCTCCTGCTCACACCTGCAGGAGTATATGGTTTTACGGGAGTGTTCTTAGGGTGGGAATCTTTCAGCAATCCTGCCGTCCCTCTCGACTCTCAAGCCGATAATTTATCCGTCGGCATCATCGGGTCTACACCGACACGTATCTATTTTTACTACAATCTGCTTGGCAAATTCGTCTTCACACGCGGCGCATCTTCCGGCAACTTAGGCTGGGGTATGGATATGGGTGCAGGAATAGGCTACCGCTTTATGAACGCTGCATACAAAAGATCTGGCTGGGATTTGGGTATGGATCTTTTCGGCTACTTCAACCCTTATTTCCTTAACAGCGAAACTGGTTACACCGATACTGTATTATATTACGGAGTTGGTTTGGGCTTCAACAGCATTTATAAAATTAACCCGCATATTGGTGTAGGCCTCAGGGCTGCACTCAAATATAACATAGGTATTAAGCACCTTTCTTCAAAGCAGTCAGACCAGGGTGGTATCTTGTTCACTATAGGTGCACTGCTGACTTTCTAAGAAAAAAGCCCCAAAATAGGGCATTTTTTATCGAGTTGGTCTAGGTTTTGCAAAGTTTCCAAATCGGAATTTCACACCCGCAACACCAAAGAATTGCGTACCTTGAAGCTCTAAACCAATATTAACCAAAAGCCAGTTAAGAGTCAAAATATTAAAGCCTGTCTGGAAAGCAGCACCATAACGTACCCAACTCCCTTGAAGTGTTTGTCCAAATCCTAGCCCGACATACCAGTCCAGACGATTTGCCATAGTAACATGGAACGTCGGATTAACTGTCAAAGATCCTGTAACCGCAGCACCAAACAAAATACTTGAGTTTACAGTCCCGCCTAACGCCAAGCCAATGCCGTTAGCATCCCATGCTCCAAAAATAATTTCAACCGAAGGGTTGAAAACAAAACCGTTCACACCATAAGTATAATTAGCATTACCACCACCGATACCAATGCCCACTAGCAAATTGCCAACACTATAATTTTGTGCAGCTCGAGCCCTACTTGAAACTCCTAACATTGACACACCTAATGCTAAAAATAAAACAAACCGTTTCATTTCTACCTCCTAATAATTTATAAAATGTGTTTTTCCCCAATCAATTTCAATTTTCTACTACGAGGTAGCGATTTAATCATGCGTTCACGCTTAAGCGCCGCACTGATATCATTGCATGGTTCCGTATAAACAATACGAAGTGGCCGATTAATACGCGTATAACGCGCACCTTTGCCAGTAGCGTGTACAACAAAACGTTTTTGAGGATCCTTTGCTATCCCAGTGTATAAACTGCCATTCTCGCACTCGATCATATAAACAAACCACATGAATAATCTCTTCAAAATATAATAAACTATTATAGAAAAATCAAAAAAAAATGTCAAAAAAAAGCATTAATATATTATATCATAAGTTTTTAAAATTTTTCTTGACATAAAATATTTTACAGTGTATAATTATTATGCTACATTTCTACCGATTTCTGCACTGCTATATAAAAGCCTACACATTCTCGTATTTCGGACGAAATAATCGCCTGTAGCGGTTTGTACGTTTTCGAGGACGAGCATGTGCAAGAAGAGTGTAGTTTAGTTGTAGAGATGTAGCAACGTACATAACCCTACAGGCTTTTTGGGTATGTGCGCTGCAAGGTTAACACTCTTCTTCATAGGTTTCCTTGGGTGTTCATGGGACACCCCGCTGCATGTTTGCAACGGGGTGTTTTTTAATATATTTTAAAATATTTCCTAATATATTTTCCGAAAAATCCGAAACTTATATACGAAGAGGATTTCCAACACAGGAGGGAATATGAGCGATTCACAATTATCACAAGACGAACTCGATGCACTGCTCCAAGGCACACCCATCGAAAGCACTGCAAACAACTCTTTCAGCAATGCCGAAGAACTTGCACTTTCTAAGCTTTGTACGGCTTTGGGATCGGCACGGGCTGCCCAGCTATCCGAATTAACTGGCACCACTGTCACATTGGAACAGGCCACATTTACTACTGGCTCGTCCGCAAAAATTACCGAGGACTTGACAGACCAGATTATTGGTTCGAAAAATTCCTTAAATGGCATTGTTACCGGCGATTGGACGATTTTTGCTCCGTCAGGCACGGTTCTTCAAGTGACTGGCGCCATGATGAATCAGGAAAATACCGAAGTTTCTGAGGAAATTATCGATGCTTTCTCTGAAGTGTTAAATAATGCGTTAGGTTCTGATATACGGATTCTTACGGAGCAGCTTAAAAACGAAATTTCCACGACACCAGGAAAAGCACAATCATACACAAACGGTGAGTCGCTGATCACGGCAATCGGAATATTGGTGCGTCTTTCATTTGTATTTAATATGAATGGAAGAACAATTCCGTTTTACATTGTAACACCCATAAAAACTGCAAAAAACATCACTGATCTGTTACTGCCTAAACCAAACGCTGCACAAAATAATCAACAAAATACCAACAATTCCAACCAAAATGGAACCGTACCACTTCAGGTAGCACAGTTTCAGCAATTTGCGCCTCTCAACAATATTGAGCCACTGGATAACTTAGCTTTGCTTCTAGATGTGCCGATGCGTGTTACTGTAGAATTAGGAAGAACTCGTATGACTATTAAAGATATTTTGAATCTTGGTGCAGGGTCAATCATCGAACTCGAAAAACTTGCCGGTGAACCTGTCGATGTTTTGGTAAATGATAAATTAATCGCGCTAGGTGAAGTTGTTATTATCGACGAAAACTTCTCCGTCCGTGTTACAAAAGTAGTAACACCAATGGAACGTATTTTTGATAGAGAAAACCTGCATGGAAAAGGTGGCGTTTAAAAAACACCTCCCATTTGGTTGGGAGGTGTTTTTTAAGTACCCATTTCAAAGTGTAGCATCTGCTTTTCACGATTTGCAATGCAGGAATCTATATCTCCCGCAAGAATTTTTTCAATAATATCACACGATTCATCAATAATTGGTGCCAAACAATTCAACTCGTCCTTCGAAAAAAAACCTAAGACATGAGACTCCAAACTAACAGAAGGATCAGGACGTCCTATCCCAATTCTGATTCTCGGAAAATTATCTGCCTTCAGAAATTTAATTAACGACTTTATACCATTATGTCCACCTGAAGATCCATACTTACGAACTGAAAGCTTACCCAAATCCAAATTAGCATCATCACAAACGACAATGATATTTTCAGGTTGTATTCTCAAAAAACTGGCCATATAAAGTACTGCTTCCCCACTGAGATTTACAAATGTTTGAGGCTTAAGAATAATAATTTTATCATTATTGAGCTTCATTTTTCCAATGAGCGATTTTTTCTTTTTAATATCAATCGCTATTTTATGGCGTTCGGCCAACCTATCCAACACCAAAAACCCCAAATTATGCCTGGTCTTTTCATACCTGTCACCAGGATTACCAAGTCCTACCACTAATTTCACCTAAGACCTCCTCATGGGACGCGTTCTATTAACTATTTTACTTCGGCAAGTACAGCTCCTTTGTTGGTGCGGACAGCTATACCATCAGCAACCTCTAGATCACGCACAATGACGTATTGTTTTTTTTGGAGCTTCGAAATATCGACAGTAATTTTTTGAGGCATCTTTTCAGGCATCGCCTCAACCAAAACTTTACGCTTGTATGTTAAGAGATTACCACCTTCACGTACGCCGATCGGCACACCGACATATTCAATAGGAATAAAAGTTTGATATTCTCTTCCTTTTTCGACCGCATAAAAATCCACATTCATAAAACGCCGTGATATAGGGTCTATTTTGTAATCTTTGACGATCACTTGATATTCCTTACCATTCAAAACCAATGCAAAAAGCTGATGCCGCTCGTTGACTGCAAACAATTTCTCAAAAGCAACATAATCTACCGATAGATTGATATTTTCCTTAATCGAAGGTCCGTAAAGCACTGAAGGCAAACGAAATGCTGCTCTGAGTTTTGCATTGGCACTCTTGGTGCCCAACGCCCGCGCCTGAGCTTCTAAGCGCGTAGTGGACCATTTTGATCCTGACATATTTTCCTCCTGGGTATCGGTTTGACAACCTACAACCAGCTTCCTAAAATGTAGGAAGAATAGTGTACGGCTTCTACTGAATATTATAACATATTCGATATTGGTTTTCAATATTATTTCTGAAAATATTGTTTTTCATAAAGTTTTTGCAAAACACGCCGATTTTATAACGCAGAACAAATTAAAATACCCATTGGAGGTTTTTATGACGCACAATTCGGACCATACGCTTATGATGTTTGCTACTGTTTTGAAAGAAATAAAAAATCTCATGCATGGTCTTCTCGAATCAGAAGATAACAAGTACGACGCACTGCGCAGTATTGATATATACAAGCTCATCAAGAGCAATGAAATTCAAGAAGAATTATTATCTTCCTTTGAGATTTTGGAGAAAGTACGCCAAGACCATGTCGAAACATTATCATTGATGCTTGGTTTTGATGCATCACTATCGTTGTCTGAGTTTGCTGCAAAAATTCCGCAGCCTCAGGCAGATATTTTATTGTCAGAATCAGAACAAATACGCATATTGGCAGAACGTATCAGTATTGCCACAGAACGTAACAGCTATATTCTCAACAATAATGCCGAAATTATTGCACAGATTCTTGAAATTGCAGGCGGAAATTTAGGCCAACATTACGATCGTTACGGTTCTGCTGCTGCGGAAACTCCTATACCTTTGTATGTGTTAGACCAAACTATATAAGATAGAAACCAGCAAAAAGTAAGAGGTTTGTTGGTTAGATTCTCAAGGAGTTTTGAGGAGGAGAAAAGATATGATTTCATCATTTTTAGGTTTGGAAATGGGCAAAGGAGCACTGCAGACATCGCAGAAAGGCCTCCAAACTGTCGGGCATAATCTTAATAATCTCAATACGGAAGGCTTTTCACGACAACGGGTTACACAAAAGACAATGCCGGCTTTATTTCCCCCCGGGATCAACAAACCTACCATTCCCGGGCAACTAGGCACTGGAGTTACGGTAGAGGAAGTAATCCGGATCCGTGACGTTTATCTAGACGACAGAATTATTTTCGAAAACGGCGGTTTAGGCTTCTGGAAGCAGAAAAAAACTATGCTTCACCAAATGGAAATGCTGCTGAACGAACCTGGCACATCTAACATACGGACAGATCTTGAAGAATTTTGGGAAGCATGGCAGACAGTTGCAGAAATGCCAGCCGACGACGCAGGTCGAATTCATTTGCTAGAACGGGCAAAGACTTTGAATCAAAGTTTCAAGGCTCAGTATCAGGCACTGAAGGACATGCAGGTTCAAACGAATGTTTTGGTCGAACAAAAAATTACTCGGTTAAACAACATTACTGAAACACTTGCAGAACTTAATAAACAAATTCAAAAACAAGAACTTTTAGGTGACAACCCAAATGATCTTTACGACAAACGTGATAAACTGATCGATGAATTATCGAAGTTTGCAGATATTCGACTTGAGCGGGACAATCCTAAAGAATTTATCGTATATATCGGTGCAGAGAAATTGGTTCAAGGGGAGCATGCCGCCCGTGTACAAGCTTTTTCTGATCCTGAAAATCATGGTTTTGTAACAGCGCGCTGGCAACAGACCGGAGAAAATATCAATTTAGGTCCGGGCGAAATTTCCGGACTAGTTGAAGTTCGAGATAAAGACATAGACACAATGTTGACAAGGCTTAACGGACTTTCATTCGGGATTGCCGATGCTGTGAACTCAGTCCATCGTGATGGTTTTAGTCTCGACGGCACTACCGATAATAACTTTTTTAAAGAAATTGCCCTCGCAAAAAATGCTGAAGGTTCAATCGACCTAAATGAAGATGGCACCCTTGATAGTACAGCATTGTTTCGTATTACGGGTTCAGAAAAGCTGACAAATGACACAGTTTTAGCAGCAAATGGTGTACTAAATTTTGGACCTAACAGACCAGGAGGTCGTGATATAACAGTCACTTATAGTGCAACAGATACTGTTGAAAAAGTAATTGAACGCATTAATCGTTCAAATGCCGAAGTAACAGCTTATTTGGATTTTGCGGGAAGGCTTTCCTTTAAGGCGCAGGAATCTTCAGACAAGAATCATATTAATTTTGCATTGAGGCATATTGAAGATTCCGGAGATTTTTTAACAGGTATTGCGGGGGTTCTTGCCAATTCTGGTCAAGACGCCGCATTCGACTGGCAAAGTCCCGATGCAATTACAATGCTTAGAACACCACGCAATTTGATTTCTCTTACGCCGGAAGAAAATGCCGCAGGTTGGATGGCATTAGATGATTCCGTCAACAACAGGCCAGAAGGCATTGCTGCAGCTCAAGGTTTCGACACAATAGGAGATGGTAACCCTGATCAACTGACAGGTTTCAATGACAACAGAAACGCACTTGCAGTGGCGAACCTTCGTTATCAGACGATCATGACCGGCAATGCTGAAACTTTTGCTGACTACTTCCAGCAAACCGTATCATTATCAGGCACGCTCAGCGAACAAGCGATCAGATCCCACGAAAAAACCGATGCTTTGACGGCATCGCTTTTGGGACTGCGGAGCAAAGTTTCTGGCGTTAACGTTGATGAAGAAATGACCAAGATGATCACCTTACAACATGCTTACAACGCTGCAGCACGTTTGGTTTCTACTACTGACAGGTTGCTAGACATCATCATCAACCGCATGGGCGCGTAATAAAGGAGGCACATTATGATAGGACGAGTAACACAAGGTTTTATGAAGGATGATTTTCTTCAAAACCTGAAAAACAATAACGAAAACTTACAACGGACACAGCGTAAGTTGAACAGCGGCATGAAAATCCTACTTCCCAGTGATGATCCCGCAAACACAATTAATTATATGAAATGGACAGGAAAAACGCAGGATTTGAACAAATACAACGAAATTATTGGAGCCTATAAAAACAAATTAAATTTTGTAGACGGGCATTTGGATTCGGTAACGCAGAGCTTACAGCGCATACGAGAACTGACAGTTCAGGCTGCAAATGGAATTTATACTAAGGAAGACCGAATTGTTATAGCAGGAGAAGTCGATCAGCTGATCCGGCAAATTGTTTCGACAGGCAACGCAGAATATAAAGGCATGCCGGTTTTCGGGGGCACGTCGACGAACTTACAGCCCTACCGCATTACAGAAAATTTCGAAGAAAACATGAATATGCCGTTTGTGAGTCGTATTGACTATTTTGGCAATGCACAAGAACGTGTTATGGACATAGGACGAAATGATAGAATTACCTCAGTGATGCCAGGCACGAATATTTTTGAAACAACAAAAACAATTATTCAAGGGACACGTGATATTTCTGGATATGTTGCAACGCAGGATGCAAAAATCATGATTGAAGGCACAGAAATTAATATTCTGACAGGCGATAATTTGGAAACGATTGCACAAAAAATCAACGACTCTGATTTGACAGTTAGAGCTTCTATTCAAACGCAAGCTGACGGTTCGGCGCGGTTTCGACTGGAAGCTATTTCCGCACGTGAACCTTGGCTTCAAGACACTGCGGGAGGTACAGTTTTTCAAGATTTGGGAATTTTGAATCCCAGTTCCGAAGCACCACGTAACTACGCCACAGCAGCAACCATCCAACGAAATACTATTTTTAATACGCTGATACGGATGCGTGATCAATTGATGAATGATGATGTTTATCGGATCGGCGGAGAATCTTTAGGGCTGCTTGATCAAAGTATTTCGAATATTCTACGTTATCGCACCTATACAGGGGCTGTTGCAGAGCGTTTAGAAAAAACGTTTGCACGCAATGAGACAGAAGCGTTATATTTGAAAGATTCCGCAGCAAATGCAACAGGCACTGACTATGCTAAGACGATTACCGAACTTAAAATGGCAGAGTTCGCACACCAAACGGCATTGAATGTAGGAGCAAAGATCATTCCGACAACGCTGCTCGACTTTTTAAGATAAAATCTCGATAAAAATCTGGAGGAATATTTGTGGAAACCATAAAAACACGCGATTTCGGCGAAGTTACAGTTTCGAAAGACAGTCTTATCACGTTCAAGAAGCCTATTTTCGGCTTTGAAGACTTGAAAGAATTTTATCTGCTGCAGCTGGAAGAACCAAGCTCTTTCTATCTGCTGCAAAGTAAAGAAGAATACAACATATCGTTTATTCTGACGGAACCGCGACAGTTTATCAGCGACTATGTTCTGGACATAGACGATAACGATGCCGGGCTTTTGGAGTTTACGGATCATAGCGATTTGATCGATTTTGCGATTGTCACAATTCCAGAAAATATCGAGGAAATGACCATGAATATCCTTGGACCTGTTGTGATCAATACAAAAAATCGCTTCGGCATTCAAAGCATTTCCAACTGCACGCATTATGGCACCAAATGCCGTTTATTTTTGCCACAAGCTGTTGCTGTAGAAACCCGGTAGCAAGGAGGCGGTGTGCTTGTTTTATCAAGAAAAGAAAATGAATCGATCGTGATCAACGATGAAATAGAAATTAAAATTGTCCATATTAAGCCAGACCAGGTAAAAATCGGAATTATTGCTCCGAAAGAAGTCAAAATATACCGCAGAGAGATTTTCGATGCTATTCTGAAAGAAAATCAGGAAGCCCAGCAACCACGATCAATTGGTGCTTTGAAGGATTTTTTTTCGCAAAAAAATAAAAAAAAGAATTGAGCATAAAAGTAGACATTATTCAGAAAATTTATTAAGATATATAAATAATGCGGAACAATTATAAAATTGAGGTGTATTGGTATGAAAAAACTTACTATAACATATCTATGCTTGATTCTTTTCGGAGCTGTGAGCTGCGCACGCGGAGCAAAACCCACAGATCTTGCAGTTCAAGCAATGGAAAGAGCTCGGGCTGCTGAAGCTCCCACTTACGCGCCGGATGAATTTGGAACAGCGGAAAACCTTTATAGAGCTATGCGCTTGGCTATGGAAAACGGTCAAGACAAAGAAGCTAACAAATTAGCTGAAGAAGTGATTGATGCAGCTAACGAAGCAGCAAGAAAAGCGCGTGAAAACAAAGCAAAACAACAAATCACGCGTTTAGAGCAGCTGCTGGATCAAGCACAACAGTTAGGTTTGGATAAAAGCGATCCGGATACCTACAATCAAGCTAATCAAGCACTTATTGATGCTAACGGATTCCTTAATAATAATGATTTCGAAAAAGCAATCCAAGCTGCAGAATCTGGAATTCAAATCTTAGAGACAGTACTTAGCGGACAAGCAGCTACAGCGCTTGCTAATTTAAATCGAGCAAGAGAATTGCACGAGCGTGCACTTAAAGCAACTGATTTAAAAGATTCTCAGCCTATGATTGACGAAGCCTCAAACTATATTGAAATGTCTGCAGAAGCATATAATAATGGCGATTATAATAGTAGTTTAGAATATTCAAATAAAGCTATTGACATTTTACAAGATGCATTATCAAGATATCCCAATACCTCATCAATTAAACTTAAAGTAAATGATGATGATCTTCAACTGCAAGCATATAATCTTATCAGACTTTTAGGGAAAACTATTGATTCTTTAAAGAGTCAAGGGTATACAAATGATGTTTATCCTAATGCAACATCAACTCCTAAAAAACAATTTACTCCTAAAAATCGTAGCATAAGTATTTCAAATATTACTAACTCTTCCCAAATACAAAATAATGAAGAATCTGAAATATTAATTCTTTTTGAAGAAGAGAAAATAACACCGGACGATTATGAAGAAGAATATCAAGTGATCGATATGATAGGATTAAACTTTCACAAAACTGAATTAAAAGCACAAAGTTTTAATTACAAAGACCCTGATATTATTACTATTCAATTGATAGAAAATTACTACAGTAATGCACAGTCATCATATAAAGATGGTAACTATATCAATGCTACAGATTTAGCACGGGAAGGACTAAGATTATCTGAATTATATCTTTCTGGTCAAACACTTACAATGCATCGGGTAATTAAAGGTGATACTTTATGGGATATTTCTGGAAAAATTTACAAAAATCGGCGCTATTGGCTCTGGCCGAACATTTGGCGTGCAAATAAATTAATTATTAAAGATCCAGACTTAATCTATCCAGGACAAAACTTCCGTATTCCACCAGCACCTCAAAATATTAGATAAAAATTTATACGGAAAGCATAATGCTTTCCGTATTTTTAAGGTCACTCATGATTTTGGAAAAAATTAGGATGGTTGATTTTCGCTCTTTTCAAGAAATAACAGTTGATTCGTTCGGACATATTAATTGCTTAATAGGCGAAAACGGCACGGGAAAAACAAATTTCCTAGAAGGTATTTATCTCTTGTCTTCAAATCGAGGATTTCGTACTAATGATAGGCACAAATTAACAAGACATAACTCTGAAGGATTTTATATAGGTGGTACATTTAATAACGAAAAAATTGAGCGTATTATCAGTGAAAAAAAGAAAAAACTCCTATGTAATGGAACATCAATCACTGCAAATGAGCTGCGCACATACAATCCTATTGTTACTTTTTCTCCGAATGATATTTTTCTCAGTTGTGGCTCATCAGAGATTCGGAGAAAATTTTTTGATTCTGCTATTGCACTTTTAGACAGCAATTATAATATTCACTTGCTGCATTATGAGCGGGCATTGCGCCAACGAAACAGCTCTTTGAAAAAAGATCCTCAAAACTGCGGTATCTGGAATTCTCAGCTTGTTACCCATGGTGCAAAATTAATTGAAAAAAGAATTAACTTTGCACGAAAACTTGCAGAAAAAGTAAAGAACTTATATGAAGAATTCACCGAAGGAGAAGCAAAATTAACATATTTTAACAATTTTTCAGTATCTGGAAGTTGGGAAATGTCTTTAGAAAAAGCATTAGAATCATCAAAATTTCAAGATTTAAAGCTAAAACACACTTCTAAAGGGCCTCATCGTGATGAAATTTCAATCTTAATCGATAAGCTACCTGCAGCAGAATCAGGGTCTCAAGGTCAAAATCGAGCATTAGCTTTTGTTTTGAAAATCGGCGCCGTTCAAATTATCGAAGAAACCCTTAAAAGAAAACCAATTTTGCTGTTAGATGATGTTCTACTAGAAGTCGACCTGAAAAAACGAAAATCTATTTTTAATGCTCTTCACCGCTCTGAATTGCAATTATTCCTCACAGGCACAGACAAAGATTTTTTCAATTTTATCGAACACGAAACACAATTCTATTCATTTCATAAAGATAGCATACGGATACTTTCAAACAAAGGAATAGAGTAAAAAGAACCGGCCCAGCATGTATAAGGAACCAATCGTACCATTTGGGAATCATCGAGAATACCCAAATACACTGCAGCCATATTGTCAAGCTTTTCATAGAGCTGGATGCCCCCTGAAATTTTACGGCCAGGAGTTTCAAAATCGAATACACGAATTTCAGACCATAAATGCCTATATTCAGCTAATACGTCTGCAATATCCTGAAATTCTTTATTATCCATCACAGAAACATATAGAATAACATCTTTCCATTGAAGCCATTCATCTAAAGTACGGCACAAATTCAAAAAAGACTGCCCATTATGGGCCGTATCTGCAAGAACAGGACCATCAAACAGCTGCATACGATAAGGGATCGATTGTACAGCTGTTTTATTGACACTGTCTTGGCTTAAGGAACCTAAAACATGTTCTACAGCGGCCACAGCCAAACAAAAATTATACACATTCGCATAAGACAAACGTTTAAGAAAAATTTTAGGGAATTGAGCAACCTTGTTTCCTGATTTAACATAGAGATCAAAAAAACAACCATTTTTCGAAACTTCAAAATTTTCCAGAGAAACGGCATCATGAAAAAAAATTAATTTTCCTTTATTTTCGTCCTCAAAAATTTTACGGACTTCATGACTTTGATCTGCACTAAATGTTAAAATGCCAGGTTTCATAATGCCTGCTTTATCATAAGCTATTTTTTGAATAGTATCGCCTAAAAAATCACGATGCTCCATAGAAATATGGCCAATCAAAGCACATTCTGGAACACAGAAATTAGTAGGATCAAAACGGCCTCCAATACCAACTTCCAAAACAACATACTCAAGATTTCGGCTACTAAAATAAACCAAAGCCAAAAAAAGACATGCTTCAAAAAAATGAAGCTCATATTGACGAAACAAAGGAAGATATTTATTGACTAGATTGATAAAATCTTGCTCAGAAATCAGTCCATCATTATCTTCAAAGCGCTCACGAATAGAGAAGATATGAGGTGATGTAAATAAACCAACTTTATGTCTCTCTGCTGTAAGCAATTGAAAAATTGTTCGCGAAAGAGAACCCTTCCCTTTAGAACCGGTAACATGAAAAAATTTAAATTGATTCGGATCAAAACCTTGATTTTGTAAAAGTTCAGCAACACGACGTGGGTACACAGATAAATCAACATTTCTATTAGAAACTCCAAGATTCATAATTGCTTGTGCAGATTCTTTAAAATTCATTATTTATTTTAACTCCAAAATCTTTTCATAAGTTAAATATGGATTGCTACGCTTTACTCCCACTACCCAAACAGCAAAATCCGCTTCCGGCACTGTCCAATTCTGAGCAGTAACAAAATCAATAAATATTTTTTCCCAATCTTTATACTTTCTGTTAACTTGAGAAAAATCAGCAGAAACAGGCAACATAAAACTCTCTTTCATAAAATTAATAATATGCCGGTCCAAAATAGCCAAACTGCGACCCATACCAATATTTCGCAAGAAATGAGACACTTCTTTATAGCTCATGCCATAAACATTTTCTACAAGAAATTCTCGTTTATCTGATTCTGCAGAAATAGCTAGCATATCAGTAATAATTTTATTACCTTGTTCGCGCCAAAAAATCAACCGTTGAGCTTTTTGATTATGAAATCGAATATATGGTTTGGCACACAAACAGGCAGCAATTTCCTCTTGAGAGGCACGAAAAAAAAATCCATCCGTAAACAAAACCTTATGTGTGGCATAAGCACATTCAGCTTTTGTAGCAGGTGTTAAAAAACAATAAACAGCTTCCCGAAAAATAACTTCAGGATCCGATGCCTCAAAAGACTGTATCTTTGCTTGTACTGAATCTTTATAGAATCGATAAAAATATTGAACATCTTCTTTAAAACTCATCGATTTCCCTTAAAAAAGCCTCTAATTCATAAAAAAGCTTATCTTTTATAGGCTTATAACTAAACAATTTATGGCGTTTTGAATAAGGGTCTTCAGAACGAGGAGTATCAAAAACAATCTCCCGAATAAAAGATGATGCCACTTTGCGTTTGATCAGAAGAAAATCATTAAAATTTGTAATACGGTCCCCTTTTTCATAGGCCAGAAACAAAGGTTGTTTGATCAGATTTAATCTTTTTCTGGTTTTTGCCAATCCCAGATTCATTGAATGTAACGTCAATCCATAGTAAAAACCTTCCGAACCAAATGTATCCTCCACAAATGCTCGTTCTTTTTGATATCGAACTGGTGTATCCATGCCATGTTTAGGCAGCAGAAAATAAAGAAACCCTGAAAGAAAAATACCAATATTACGCAACCACGAATGCTGAGGACCGATAAGATACATCGGTGCAGCAACCACAGCAACTGCCTTCAAAAACACCAAACTAGGAGCAAGAGTGAGTGCAATAGATCCACCTTGCGAATGTCCGCATAAAACAATATCTTTATAGTTTTCGGTACTGACAATAATTTTTTGGAATGCCACACGCAAACTATCTTCCCATAAAAATGCCGGTTGATTTTTAAGCTCATCAACAGAATTAGACGAATTGGGAAGAACTGGGGCATATACATCCCAATGCTGGCGGTGAGCCAATTGGGCAAAGTGTTCAAAAGTTGCCGGGGACGAATACATCCCGTGCAACATAATCAAAAGTTTTGAGTTTCCGTTTTTCAGCCAAAAATCTCTATTAGAAGAATATGAAGTTGTTAAAATATCTTTTCTCGGCCTAGGATGAAATAAAAGAGTTTGAGTTGAGAGTACAACAAAAATCAGAAAAACTGTGAAAACAATAATTCCTATCATATTTCGATCCTTTGATAAAGACCACCAGGAATCTGACGTAAAAATCCTTTTATTTCTAAAATAGACATCATTGCATTGAACCCTGCTGGATTCATATCTAGTTCCCTCAACAAATCGTCAGCAGAAATCGGATTTTCAGTGAGTAACAGTACCTTTTGCTCTTCAGGACGAAGGGCTGGATCAGGCTTATACTGCTTTGGGGACGAATTATCATTCTCGGAAATTCTAGGGAACGATTTCAAAAACCGACGAACCTCCGCATCAGGGATTGATTGCATTAAATCATTAATAATTACCTCAGGATTTAATGCCATTTTTGCTCCGAGCTCCAAAAGATTATTAGAACCATGATACTGCATTTTCATTGGATTCCCTGGCACTGCATAGACATCACGCCCTTGTTCTTCAGCAATTTTTGTAGTAATCAAGGTACCTGAACTTTTTGGAGCTTGAACCACGCATAATGCATATGCTAATCCACTGACAATACGATTCCAACGTGGAAAACGCCATTTTGCACCAACCATACCAGGAGGATATTCTGAAATAAGAGCTCCATACTCAGCCACTTCCTCATACAAACGGTATAGGCTAGAAGGATAGACTAAATCTATAGCTGTTCCTAGAACGCCAACAGTATAACCTTCGCTCTGTATCATGGTCCGAGCAGCGATAGAATCGTGTCCGTAAGCCAAACCACTAACTACTCCAAAACCGTATTCCGCAAACGTCTGGCAAAACCATCTATTAATTTCTTCGGCTTCATGAGTGGATTTTCTTGTACCAATAACAGCTATCAAAGGAATCTGAGGATTAAAATCTCCCTTCACATAAAGTAAATAAGGAGGTTCCGGTACTGATCGTAAAATCTGAGGATAATAAGGATCATCATAAGGTAATAATTTGATATTTTTTTTCTTACAGCTCTGCAGAACAGCATCAGCCTTTGATTTCATTGATAAGAGTTCTTTTTGCGCTTTTTCTGACTTAACTTCAAGAATATTCATTTGATCATTTACAGAAAAATTCAGAAAATCCTCAAGACTTATTCCTGAATTTTTAATCTTTCTCAGCCTACTGATACTAATAACATCTGTCGTTGAAAAAGCTGCCAACGCAAACAAACTATCCACGAATCTGCCCCAAATTTTGATAAATAATTTCTAAATTTTTTCTGATAGTATCAAGTTTTAACTGCACATTTCCCTGTGTAACAGACTTACGAAGTAGTCCAGTCTGACGTTGCTGATTCAGAATAATTGATTCGCTTTGTTCATAAATCCTGCGGGCCTTGTCAAGATCCCCGTTATCATAATAAATACGTGCCGCTCCTAACAAAGCATCGATATTTGAAGGATTGAGTTCCAAAAGCCTAGAAAAATAAGGTAACGCCTTATCATAAAGGCCCTGGTCTGTATAAATCAATGCCAAACCATATAATGCATCTTGATTTTCTGGATTAATTTTAATTCCTATCTGCAAAAATTTCAAAGCTTCATCACCCATAATATTTTTTTCAGAACCAGAGGGTAAAATTTGATATAAACCCAAATATGACAAACCCAAATATTGAACCGTAGCTGCATCATAAGGATTGATTTCAAATGCACGCTTTAGATTAGTAATCGCTTCGTAAACCATGCCATGCTGTAGCTGGATCGATCCCAGCGACGTCAAATACTGCTGCAAACTATTATCTATAAACGTTTTTTTTGTCGCTAAATCAATAAAAGCATTAACATCATCCAACACACCTATTGCTTTTTCTTTATTAAAAATATTTTCGGAAATAGCTTTAACATATTTCTTCATTTTTTTAGGATCTTCTTTTAGTTGCTGTTCAAAAGCTTTTTCGCCAACACGTAGCGTAGAAAATCTAGCTAATGTATTTTTATTGATATTTTGAGCTTTACGTACAGCACGATCCAAAGGATCCATCGTCATTCCAAACATATAACCGAAAAAGAATCCTAATCCCAACCATAAAATCAGTGTATACTTTTTCATTTGATTTTCCTTGATTCCAGGAAAAGATAACAGCAAAACCTCCTCATTTTAGAGGAGGTTTCTTTAGCAAACTATATTCCTAATGCTTTTTTAGACAACTCAACATAAGCTTTCATTGCAGATGTATCATTCATCGCAAGCCATGCTAGAATTTTACGATCAACTGCTATATTAGCTTTTTTAAGACCTTCAATGAAACGTGAATACGTAAGGCCTTCTGCTCTTGTAAATGCATTGATACGCGTAATCCATAGACGTTTTAAATCACGTTTTTTGGTGCGTCGATGGATATATTCAAAACGCATAGCATGTAATACAGCCTCATTAGCCGCATTGAATCGAACCCGTCGGGCTCCAGTGAAACCTTTTGCGAGTTTTAAGATTTTTTTATGACGTGCACGGGTCGTTACGGACGATGTAACTCTCATAGAGAACACTCCTTAGATATTTTTTCTGAACGGACACCCTTCCCGTTCCGAACTTTTCTACTAAACGTATGGCATCATTAACCTAACTTTTCTTGCCAAAGCAGGAAAAACTTCAACTAACCCTTTACTAGTTCTTTTGATTTTAGGTGTTTTATGCTCAAGTTGGTGGCGTCTTCCGCATTTACAACGCCGCACTTTTCCAGAAGATGAAATAAAATAACGTTTTGCTACAGATCGTCTTGTTTTCATTTTGGGCATGAGATGTGCTCCTTTAGTTACTGAGATTCTTTTGCTAATTTTTTTTGGGGGGTTTGTGATTTAGGAGGAGTCAATACCATTAAAATTTGACGGCCTTCCAGCTTTGCTGGTTTTTCTACAACGGCATCACCCATTTGAGCTAAAATCCTATCGATAATATCAAACCCCACACTAGTATGAGACATTTCACGACCTCGAAATCGTATGCTTACTTTAACTTTATCGCCTTTTTTGATAAACTCAAGTATTCTTTTCATACGATAATCAAAATCATGACTGTCAATATATGGTCCAAACTTTATCTCTTTCATCTCGACTGTTTTCTGATTTTTTTGAGCTTCTTTAAGTTTTTTTTCCTTTTGATATAAAAATTTTCCGTAATTCACAATGCGAGCAACAGGTGGATTAGCTGTAGGAGAAATCTCAACTAAATCTAATTCAAAATCGTCAGCTTTTGCCAAAGCTTGTTCCAACGACATAATGCCTAAAGGTTCACCTTCAGGCCCCAAAACACGTAATTCTGGAGCTTTAATCTGATCATTAATATTCGTTTGATCTCGATTTTCTGATCTTTTCATCAAATATCTATCCTTATTCCATAGTATCCATTATAGCAGGGAAATTATAACATAATATTTTTTTTTAATCAAGTAATTTACCATAATCTATAAGTTATTATCACGCTCATCCAAAGCTCTTTTGAGCCGCTCGGCAAAATCCGCTAACAAAACTGCTGGTTCTTCGCCGTGATCTCGATGACGCGGGGAAATTGTTTTTGTTTGAAGCTCTTGTTCGCCTAGCACCGCCATGTACGGAACTTTTTCGAGAGTTGCTTGCCGAATCTTGTAGCCTAGTTTTTCGTCGGAACTATCTACCTCTGCCCTAATCCCAAACCCTTTCAGAAAAAGCTTTACTTCTTGTGCATAATCATTGAATTTTTCGGACACAGGTAAAATTTTCACCTGAACAGGAGCCAGCCACAATGGAAATTTACCTCCAAAATGCTCCAACAAAACACCAGCAAAACGTTCCAAACTACCGTATATCGTACGGTGAATCATCACAACATAGTGTTCCGCACCGTCCGAACCCTTGTATTTCAAGCCAAAACGCTCAGGTAGATTCATATCCAACTGGATGGTCGCACATTGATGAGTCCGACCCAGGGCATCCTTGAGATGATAATCAATTTTTGGCCCGTAAAACGCACCATCACCTTCGTTGAGCGTATATTTTTTACCAAAACGATCCAACGCAGCTTTCAACGCACCCTGTGACAAATCCCACATTTCATCCGAACCAATCGACTTCTCTGGCCGCGTTGAAAACTCAATCTCATATTCAAATCCAAAAGTACGGTAAACATCATCAATGAGCCTCATTACTTGGACAATTTCGCTTTCAATCTGGTCGGGCATCATGAAAATATGGGCATCATCTTGCGTAAATCCCCGAACTCTCAACAATCCATTAAGTTGCCCGGATTTTTCATAGCGGTGCACTAAACCAAATTCCGCTAACCGGATCGGTAGTTCGCGGTAGGAATGAGGTTCATGGAGGTACCACAAAATCCCACCCGGACAATTCATTGGCTTGACCGCAAAATGTTCATCTTCTTTTGTCGATGAAAAAAACATATTTTCTTTATAATTTTGCATATGCCCCGATGTCTCCCACAAACTTGTCTTAAGCATCATAGGAGTCTCGATCTCCAAATAATCATGCTTGTTTAGCTCTTCACGCATATATTTCAGCATTTCACGCTTGAGCACAGAACCTTTTGGATACCAAAACGGCAAGCCTGGAGATTCCTCATGGAAACCAAATAACTTCAATTCCCTTCCAAGCTTCCGGTGGTCGCGTTTTTTTGCTTCTTCAATGTTGTTAAGATAAGTTTTTAACAGCTCTTTCGAAGGCCATGCTGTCCCGTAAATCCGTGTAAGCATTTTACGTTTTTCATCACCTCGCCAATATGCACCCGCTAACGATAACACTTGAAACACCTTTAATGCCTTCGTATTCGGCACATGGACACCTCGACACAAATCCAAAAACTCGCCCTGCCTATACATTGTGACAGGCCCGTCCCCTTGAATAATATCAGTAAGAATTTCCACTTTATAAAAATCGCCCTGCTCGGTAAAATAATCGATGGCATCTTGTTTTTTCCAAACCTCGCGGATCACTGGCAATGCTTCTTTTGCGATTTTTTCCATTTCTTTTTGAAGCAAGGGCAGATCATTTTCACCAAACTCACCTTCAATATCAAAATCATAATAAAACCCATCACGAATCACCGGCCCGATTGTTGGTTTTGTACCTGGCCGCAACCTTAATAAAGCTTGTGCCATCAAGTGTGCCGTCGAATGTCGGATAATTTGTAAACCTCGTTCGTCTTCGGGTGTCAGGAACTCAAAAGCTTTAACCTCACTAATTTCCGCACTCAAATCCAAAGGTTTACCATCCGCAACCACTACAGCAACTGCTTGATCCAATTTGTCATTAATACCCAGCGTTTTAGCCAAATCCCTATCTTCACGCAGCTTTTTCAACACGTCTGCAAATGTCTTTTCGCCTGAAAGCATATAATTTTTTCCGAATTCAATATGATTTTCCATTAATCCTCCTAAAGTTCCCATGCATCCAATGCATATTTTTTCTTGGGGTCAGCATAAGGATACAAAGGCATTTTGTCAGCTCTATAAATCAGTAACCGAGTTTGAATCTTCATGTCAAATACCAACGAATCGTCCGGCGCCACCTCAGAAATATGATTGGGATAGCTCGATCCCCATAAAATTAATAAATTTTCATGATTCTGCCCAGTAAGATCAACATCAGACACAATTTTAGAGAAATATTTTTCCGGATGTGTATAGCTGCGCACAAGCCGAGCATTTTTGCCTTCAAATGCAAATTCCAATACTCTCGAACCTTCAGGATTTTTGGTGTCGCCGTTATTGTCAAACAGGATGACATTTCCGTTTTTCCTCAAAAATAAACCATGCTGATTCCTTGGCGCCTCACCGGGTTGAGTTATTTTACGGTACTTCTGAAGTGAAGGAATATCTAAAATACTTTTGACATTCTTCGGAACTTTGCCATACCCAAACCCTGCATCAATGTCGCGGTCATCGTCGGCCATCCACCACAACAGCTTCCATGACTTGTACTTGACTGCAAACACCCCTTGATGCCGCAGCGACATATATAAAATATCTTTCTTTTGATCGTAAACAATAGAATTAACATGAGCCCAATCCATACGCACATTGGTGCCAGCGCGCTGATAAATATTTTTGTCATCAAACACCGTACGATTCAACAGCTCTGTATCTTTTGGATCGATTGCTTTTCTCAGCACATCTCCAATTAACAATTCTCTCAGCACGTTGCCTTGTCTGTCGATTTCGACAATCGCATCTTCCCAGCCCCACTGCGAACACGCAGCTACAATAAAGTTTTTCTTAAATGGCACCTTATCATGATGTGCCTGCAACGGAAACGCAACAATATCCCTACCTAACAGTGTGCGCCGCGAAAATCCACCCTTTTGAGCAATATTTTCGATCACAATTTCACCGTTATCGACATCCATACGCATAGCATAATAATAGTCGTTGGT
This sequence comes from Brevinema andersonii, assembly GCF_900112165.1. Classification (NCBI taxonomy): domain Bacteria; kingdom Pseudomonadati; phylum Spirochaetota; class Spirochaetia; order Brevinematales; family Brevinemataceae; genus Brevinema; species Brevinema andersonii. The sequence goes on along the minus strand of NZ_FOKY01000001.1, from coordinate 397,555 downwards.
GCCAATATAGCGAATATCGCCTTTCCTGTCCACCCCGATAATCGTCTTCAAGCCCACAACAGACATAAAAAATAAATCCCTATTAAAAGGATCTTCTCTTGGAAGACGGTCAACATTGATGCGAGTACGGATTTTGAAGCCTTCCGGAAACGGCGGGATCGGTATCTTGAATATCCGTCTTTTTCCTTCCTGTTCAATGATTACTGTATTCGTCCACCCAGGATACAACCCATGAATAGCCAGTTTTGTACCATATCCTGCAGGATAAGTATGAGCAATCATCGCATCTTTTGTCTTACCCAAAACCCTTACTGTAACAGGCTTGTCATTGGTCTCAGGAAGCCTATACTCCAGTGATAACGGAGCCGATTTGTATGGATCTTCAACCATCCTGCCCTTCAACCCGTCTTGGGCTTGTATTGTAGAAACAATCATCAAAATCAACAACAACTGTACCATCCCTTCTCCTCGACGACATTATAATTGATTTTCTCAAAAAGCGCGAATAAAAGAAAAGATCTTATGCATAAGCACACCAATTACTATATCAGCACGGCCAGATAACAGTGTAGCATTAACATCTAAGTGCTGCATTCCGTAAACACCTACAAATTCTAATACAGGATTTTGTTTAACGTAATTATTTATTTGAGTTTTGTACATTTTCAAAATCAAATTAGCATGTTCTGCACCCAAAAAACTCTGCATACCAATCCGCAATGCATAACCCGTCCAGACTGTTTGAATTTTTCTGCTCAGAAAAGTCAGCATCTCGCGGATATGCTACAGATCGGATGGTTTCCCTAAAATATTATTTTCATATTCCACAACCGTACCAAACCCACAAACACAAGCATCCGGACAAGACAAAAAAGCAGCATCCGACTTGCTCTTGGCAAGCAACAATGCCAATGCTCTAGCAGAAATTTCAGAAGAGCCGTCTCATCAATATGAGAAACAAAAACAGCAAAATTACAGTCCAGATAGCATTCAAATAAAACCCTGCGTACTTTCGAACCGGAGGCTAAAATTATTTTAGACATATTTTTACAATAAATCCTCGCTGATTGGGTATAAATTGAGCATTCTCCATTCCTAACTGGGCTGTTTCTTCCACTGCTTTCTGGCCCTTCAGCAAAAACATTTCAGAACATAGAGGTATATGCTTGTTTTTCCAGGCAACAAGCTTTTCAACGGATGCAAATGCCCGGCTGATCAGCATACATTCTTCCTCTATTAAAAAATTTTTATCAACCTTTATAATATCGACATTCAAATAAAATCGTTTAACGCTCCACTTCAAAAAAGCTATTTTTTTATCGACCACATCTGTAGCAACAAAACGAATTGGTAAATTATAATATTTCGAGTAGATAGCCAACGGAATCACCGGAAATCCACCACCACTACCCGCATCAACCACAAGGTTTTGTTTCAGAAACGGAGCCAAAGACAACGAATCAGCAACATGTTCGTTCAGAAACGGAATCTGATACGGTGAAACAAGATTATGCACCGAATTCCAACGCTTGAGTTCGCCAAGCCAGAGTTCAATTTGATTATTCACGGACCGCCCCAAAAAAAACGCCAGGCTTCGTATGCCACCACAGCAAATACATTACCTACATTTAATGAATTTTTGCGCCCAGAAAGCGGCAAACGTACCGCATCATCACAAAGGCTTAAAGTTTCTTCAGTGATACCGAATTCTTCGTTGCCGAACACAAACGCATGATTTTCAAAACTTTGAATTTCATGAAGATGCCGTGCCGGCTCAACTACTTCTAACGCCACCACTCGGTAGCCGGCTGCCTTGGCTTCAGCGATGGATGCACTCGTTTCGGCAAAATAACGATATGGCACAAACTCCTCAGCCCCAAGCGCAGTACGCGATATTTTGGGATTTGGTGGCGAAGGTGTAATTCCAGTCAAAAAAAGCTCACCCGTCCCAAAACCATCAGCAGATCGGAAAATAGAACCCGTATTCATCGGCGACCTCAGATTATCCAGAATGCCAATCCAAGGATAACGTTTAGGAACACGTTCCAGATTGTCGAAACGTTCAAATGAGAAATTTTTATCTTCATCCTCTCGGCGGTCCAGCAACGCTAACAAATTGTGGTATGCAAAATTAAGGCGTTTCATTTTTTCTTTCGGAGCCAAGCGATCTAAATTGCGGACTGAATCCGCTATCTCGAGGGCTTGAGCAATTTTTTTGCCTGGAAGTTCCCGAACTGCATCACAATAGCAGAGCGTTTCCCTAAGGTCGGGTGAACCTCCATTTTTCAATGATATTTCAGATACACGGATCGTTGATGCAATTTTATAAATTTGTTGTTTGGCCCCCAAAAGCACAAATTTTCTAGGATTGATCATACCTGATCCATCTCAAAGAGAAATTTTTCTAATGCATGCCGACTGAAAATTTCCGGTCGTGTTTTTGTTTCAAACTCAAGACATGACACACATTCCAGCATCCGTGAAACAAATTTCAAAGGCACATTCCGAGCAACGTTCTGATATTTTTTCCACTCAAATGACGACACATCTAATCCTTGAGGTACTGCTGACCCCGGAGAGGTTTTAGCTGCCCACATAATACGCGCTGCTCTCAACAACATAACATTTAACGCTACCAAAGATTCTCCGGAGTAAACAAGATCAGAAAACGCTTCAAGAGCTGTAGGAATATTGCGTGCAAAAATAGCATCAATAAAATCAAAAATAGAAGAATTACGGGCTCTTTCAAGAGCAAAATAAACATCTTCACTAGAAATCCGCTTGCTGCCAGCATAATCCAGCAATTTATTTAACATGCCTGCTAATTCTTCAGCATCTTCGCCGGAAATATCTACTAAAATTTCCGGAACTTTGGGATCATAAGTAACTTGAGACTCCTCAAGCTTGGAAATGGCATATTTTCTAAGATCCTGTGCATAAGCTCTTTTGAAATTCAGAACCCGCCCGGTTTCCGCCCCTAAATCCAAAACAGCACGTTCAATTTTAGCCGGAATTTTTGCATACCAGAGCATTAAAACTGTGCTTTCAACAGGATTTTTAATGTAATCTAACAGAGCTTTCTCAAAACCTGCAGGACTAGCATCAGCATTACGAACGGCAATCAAGAGCTCCGTACTGAACAGCGACCCCATGCGCAGGTTAGAAAAAAAATCTTCAATATTAATTTCGTCACCGTAGCGCACAAGCAATCCTTCTTTGGGCGCGGCAGCTAAAAATTTTTCGAACTCCTCGCGCGCAAATACCGTATTTTCGCCGCCCAAAACAATGATTTTTTCCATAAAACCTTCTTAATTTCCACACAATTTACTATATTATAATGTACAAATAAAGATTTTTCTACGAATTTTTTCAAAAATTGTGCAAAAAAATAAAAATATGTTATAATCACTGCAGCTATTTTTATAGAAAGGGGAAACTATGCGGCTGGTGCCACTTATTTTGATAATTTTTCTGGATGTTTTTTACCAAGTGCAAGCCGCAGAAACACCTTCATCAAAAGCTTCGGTTATTTTGATGGACGGTAGCGGCAGTATTATCCCCTTACCCGAATCCAAAGGTATACGTGGTTTTCCGGCGAAAATAGACTTCGTACAGCTGCCTGATTTAGGCTACCCCAAAGAGGAAATCCGCACTATTACTGTGTTAAAACGCAGCAAAATCTTGTATCAAGGAAATACATTGATTTTCGAGCCTGACTGCTGGAAATTCGAAGCAGCATCTTGGCAGGTTGTTTACAAAGGTGCGATTCCCTACCTTACTGAGTTGAAATTTCTAGGAGCCTGTGCCACAAAAACCAGTACATCAGCAAAAGTTCAATACCAACGCAATAATTTAGGGTATTTTTTTGATATTGACAGTTATTTACCGGGAATTTATAGTTCGATGCACTTTCCATTGCCGAACGTTGTGGAAAAAATTATTATTATTTCGGCAGAAGAAAATAATAATATGCAAATTATGCGGCATAAATTGGACATACATGAAACCTCGTCGGAAATGGAAGAAAATATTCAAGAACCAGTAGAAGTTCCCGATAATGATAACAAAACAAACAGTTCCGGAAGCCAACATCCACTATATGAAATTACGCCACCGGTACGGAGCACAAAATAGGAGACATTATGAAAGAACGTCTTGCTCCTGAAATCCGTCTTGATAGGCAACTGAAATACATCGAACCTAAAAAAAAATGTTTATCGTGCGGGCCTTCAATACCTCGGCAGCCACATTACTTTGGGATGTTTTACGGGATGCTGTTGCTTATGTTTTTTGGTTATGCCTATATGCAGCGTGAACAGGGCCTGGCTCCTGTAAAAGTGCAAGCTATCGCACGTGGACGAACTATTCAATACACACCAGTTGAAGAAAACAACCGTAAAGGTTTTTCGTTGCTGTTCCAAAACGGGCTTGATACACCTTGGAATATTAAGGCAATTATGTTTGGTGGACAACGGCATGAAATTTCTATTTCGGTCGAGCCGGAAGGGATTTACGGTATTTTTATACCCGCAGAAACTGCCGAAAAAACAAGGCCTATCAAGTTTTCTGTTGAGGAGACACAATGAAACGGGCAATATATCCGGGCACTTTCGATCCACCGACAAAGGGTCACGAAGATATAGCACGTCGAGCTTTGGAAGTCTTTGACGAAGTGATAATTGGAGTTGCCGACAATACATTAAAGCATGTTTTGTTTTCTAAAGAAGAACGGATTGGACTTTGGCAGGAAATTTTTCCAAACGAGCCAAGACTTCAAATATTGGCTTTTGGTGGCTTAGCTGTGAATTTTGCTCGTGAAAACAACGCTCGATTCATTGTACGAGGTCTGCGAGCAATTTCTGATTTCGAGTACGAACTGCAGATCGCTTCTACCAACCGTGGGCTTGATCCCTCGATTGATACGATTTTTTTTACAGCTCAAGAAAAGCAGTTATTTGTGAGCTCTACCACAGTGAAAGAACTTGCCCGTTTTGGTGCATGTACGCTCGATAAAGTACCAGAAGTTGTTTGCCGTGCTTTAAAGCAAAAATTTTTTCCTGAAAAAGACTCTTCTGCTTAAAAAAGACCTTAATATAATAAAGACAAAATCTTAAACCAGGAGAAATTTATGTATCCTTTTCCGTTTTTTTTCGACCCGACCATGATTATCATACTGCCGGGTATCATTTTGGCAATGATCGCTCAAGCAAAAGTACAAAACACCTTCAACAAGTGGTCCGAAGTACCAACCAACCTTTCCGCTAAAGATGTTGCGGAAACTATTCTACAGGAAAACGGCGTCCATGACGTGCGGGTAGAATTTACTCCCGGCCAGCTCAGCGACCATTATGACCCGCGCTCCCGAACACTCAGACTTTCGGAGTCGACATTTCATGCCAATTCTGTTGCTGCAATTGCTGTCGCAGCCCACGAAGCCGGTCATGCTATCCAACACCACCGTCATTACTTTCCATTGATGCTCCGAAATGCAATTTTCCCAATTGTCAGCATCGCATCAAATGCATGGATTTTTATTGTAATTGCAGGGATTTTCCTACGTATGCCGGAACTGCTTAGAATTGGTGTCTATACGTTTGGGGCAACATTTGCGTTCAGTGTAGTGACGCTTCCTGTGGAGTTCGACGCAAGCAACCGTGCTATCCAGATCCTCAACCAAGGCTTCCTCGACAAGAAAGAGCTCAGCGGTGCTAAAAAAGTCCTTAACGCTGCTGCACTGACTTATGTTGCAGGGGCCGTGATTTCATTACTCCAGCTGTTGCGCATTATCATGCTGACCGGCGGAATGCGCCGTGATGATTAAGAGTTAAAAAAATAATTTAGAATTAAGGAAAAAATTATGTCATTTGCACAAGAAGTTATCGAAAAAGCTAAAGCTAATCCACGTCGGTTGCTGCTGCCGGAAGGTATTGATCCACGTGTTCTCAAAGCAGCACATACAATCGAGAAACAAAAATTGGCATCAGAAATCACAATTTTAGGGAATCCTTTGATGATTAAAGAAACTGCTGATGAACATGGTGTTGATTTGCGGAACATCAATGTCATTGATTATGCAAACGATCCGCGTTTAAAAGACTTTGCGCACAGCTACTACGAACATCGCAAGCACAAAGGTCTGACCGAAGAAAAAGCCCTCGAAGAAATGACAGATGATGTATTTTTCGGTGGCAAGCTATTGGAAGAAGGTTTTGCAGATGCAATGGTTTCAGGAAGTTTCTCACCGACATCCAAAACATTACGTGCAGCTATTTTCTTTGCAAAGCCATTACCAGGAATCAAAACCATTTCAGGCGTGTTTGTCATGGAAGTACCATTGTCGATTTACGGAATGAACGGAAAGCTGATCTTCGGTGACTGTGCCGTTGTGCCTAACCCAACTCCTGAACAACTTGCGGATATAGCCATAGGGTGTGCTCAAGCGGCTCGCTCTTTGTTGGCAATCGAGCCGAAAGTAGCTCTTTTGAGCTTTTCAACTAAAGGCAGCGCTCACTCTCCAGAAACCCAAAAAGTTATTGATGCTGTAAATATTTTGAAAGAACGCCAAGTAGATTTCGAATTCGACGGTGAACTACAACTTGACGCGGCAATCGACCCGGAAACTGCAGCATTAAAAGCTCCGAACAGCAACGTTGCAGGAACGGCTAATGTATTAGTATTTCCAGACCTTGGTGTAGGAAACATCGGCTACAAGTTGGTACATCGTTTTGCCAAGGCAGAAGCTTATGGACCTGTTCTTCAGGGGCTTTCCAAACCGATTAACGATCTTTCCCGTGGTTGCTCGGTAGAAGACATCGTAACAGTTTCAGCAATGACACTGGTGCAGGCAATATAAAAACAATGAAATACATACCTATAAAAAACACAATTATCAATGCTTTCGGTACTTTTCTGTCTAGGATGTCGGGGATTGTAAAATTTAACGTTGTGAATTATCTTTTTGGGGCAGGTGCAGACACTTTTTACAGTGCCAATGCCAATATTTTGTCGCTGCGAAAAGTGCTGGGTGAAGGTCCGCTAGTCAATGCATTTCTTCCGATTTTTAGTCGCGAAAAGAATACCGACGCTATCAAAGCAGATGAATTTGCATCCAACATTATTAATCAAATCATTCTGGTATCCATTGTTGTTACTTCAATTGGCATTGCTGTTACGCCGTGGTGGACTAAAACATTTTTACCAGGTTTTGTCGACGATCCTGAAGCTTTTTCATCCATTATAAAACTAACTTCAGTGATGCTGCTGTCAACCATTTTCTTTGCTACTTTCTCAATAGGAATGGGAATCCTCAACGCTCATGAGCGTTTTATTACCTCCGCCAACGCTCCTATTTTATCGAATACCGTGTTTGTCATTTTTCCTATTTTTGCCTACAAATCGATGGGCATTATGTCACTGGCGTGGGCAATTGTGATTGGAACAGCTTTGCAGACGCTCGCAGAATTCATCGAACTCTATAGTATCGGATTCCGTTATCGTTTTTTTATCACCTTTAAGGACCCAAACGTCAAAAAATTCTGGCAGGTTTTTCTTCCGACAGCATTCACATACTTAGTACAATCAGGGATTTCGATGGGCTTAGGATATTTTGCATCGTTTTTACCGCGCGGTTCCATCACTTATCTTCGTAACGCCAACACCATACTCTATGCACCTGTGGGATTTATTGGAGCCGCAATTGCCGGAGCGGTATTTCCTATCTTCGCTAAAGTCAAAAATGATAACTCTCTGCTAGCTCAAGCTTGGCAACAAAGCTTTATTTTCTTGTTGTTCACGGCACTACCAATTTCTGGATTTTTCTTATTTTATCCCGATGTCCTAGTCAATCTGGTTTTCAGAGATATTAGTTTGGCATTTTCAGGATCTACCGGAAAATATACCCCTGAACTGTTTGCTCTCACTATCGAAGCCGTCGGTTTAATGGGAACAATCTTAATCCCATGGTCACTTAGCCTTATTATTAACAAAATTTTTTACTCATTACAACGACCATATTTTCCTTTAATGTTCTATATTATTAATTTCATTCTTAACATTGGTGGCTATATCGCAGCAAAATATTTCATGCTTGGGGCCAAAGGATTAATCTATGCTGACCTTATTGCAGCATGGACTACTCTAGCAATTGAAACGGTATTGATTCTTATTTTTGTTCCTGCACACTATGGTAGTCAATTTTTCACTCAGGCAAGCGGATTTATATTGCTCAGCGGTACCTCTTGGCTAATCCTTAAGCCTCTACATTCTATCTATCTCACACTGTCCAATCCCATATTGGCATTGCTGCTGGGGGTAACTATTTTTTTCCTAGGATTGGGATTGTTCGTAGCTTCCACTAAAATTTTAGGGATATACCCCTTAAAACAGGCTGATGCATGAAATTAAATATTCCGTATACATCTACGCTGCATGTGACCATTGGTGCTTTTGACGGCGTGCACAAAGCTCACAAAAAACTAATCGCCCGGGTTGTTGACGAAGCTTCGAAAAATAATGATACATCGCTCGTTTTGACTTTCGAACCTCTTCCTAAAGAAGTCTTACCTCATGAAAAATTCGAAGGCCGGCTGCTACCTGCTTCTGTAAAACAATATATGTTAAGCCAACAAAATCCTAATTTTCTTATCGTGGAAAATTTTAAAGATATCCGATATCTATCGGAGGATCAATTTATTCGATCGCTTTTAAAATATGCCGAAAAAGTTATATTCTATGCAGGTCCTGATTTTCATATTGGATGTAAGGAAGGAATACGTTATATAGGTCAAAACGTCGATATTATTCACGAACCAGATATTATAATCAATGGTTTCATATGCCGTTCGTCAGTGATTCGGGATCTTATTAAGAACGGATCCGTAGACGTTGCAGCAAAACTTTTAGGTTATGAATACACATATTACGGACGTACAATTTCAGGTTCGCAGGTTGGGCGGACGATTGACTTCCCGACTATTAATCTCCAATCTTCAAATCAGATAACTCCAGGTTTTGGAGTTTATTTCGGAGAAATTTTACTTTTTGGAGAAACGCGACCATGTGCAGCTTATGTGGGTACGCGTCCGTCGCTTCGAGGGTTAGACTTGCGGATGGAAGCTCATATTATTGACGGGAAGCCGGTGCCCTCTATTCCTGAAAGCACACAAACAGCTTTACGGCTAATTGAGAAAATTTCAGAAGAAAAAACTCTTGAATCGCTTGAAAATTTACGCAAAATGTTATATAATTATAAGGAAATATCCTTAGGTCTCGCAACTGAGAGATATAAAATACAAAAAGCACCGCCATTCCCAGAGTGCGAAAGGTAGGCTGCTTTGGATAATGCGGAGGGCTTATGTTAGGAGCCGAACAAAAAAAAGCTGTTATGGAAAAATATCGGCGCCATGATAAAGATACAGCATCACCGGAAGTACAGATTGCTTTAATTACTGCTCGTATTGAAAATATTTCGCAACATTTGCAAACTTTTCGGAAAGATCACAAATCAAAACGCAGTCTTTTACAGCTAGTTGGTCAACGAAAACGTTTGCTTAGATATCTTCACAATACGGATATTGAAAGCTTTCATAAGCTTTTAGAAAGCTTAGGAATACGAGCCTCTTTCTAATAAAGAAATTACAAAATCCAAAGTGTTTCTTTAAGCATTTTGGATTTTTATTTAATATATCATAAAGGAACTTGATATGTTCGATGTCAAAACAGTAAGCCGAAAAATCGGCGACCAAGAAATTACTCTTGAAACAGGAAAACTAGCACGTCAAGCAGGAGGAAGTGTTTTGGTGCGTTATGCAGGAAATGCAATGCTTGTAACAGCATGTGCTTCTCCTGAACCTATTGAAGGCGATTTCTTTCCTCTGACTGTGCATTTTCAAGAAAAGTTTTATGCAGTTGGCCGAATTCCTGGAGGATTTTTCCGGCGTGAAGCAAAACCTTCTGATAACGCTACTCTTATGGCACGTCAAATTGATCGACCGATCCGTCCTCTTTTCCCAAAAGGATTCCGTAATGAAGTACAGATTATTGTGACTTTACTTTCTTCTGATATGACCTACACCACAGAGGCTATGGGAATTATCGGAGCTGTTGCAGCATTAGCAATTTCTCCTATTCCCTTAGATGAGCTTGCTGGAGGAGTCAAAATTATTTGGAGTCCTGATTTTGGTTACAAAATAAACCCTTCTCTTGCAGATATTGAATCTTCACATTTGGATCTGCTTGTTGGCGGTACGAAAGAAGGTATTTGTATGGTGGAAGGCGGAGGCAGTGAAGTATCCGAAGATATTATTCTCGAAGCCTTGAGGCTAGCTCATGAAGCTATTCTTGAAGAAATCAGTATGATCGAAGAATTAACAGCATTAATCAATCCTCAAAAAATGGAGATTATGGAAACTGCATCTTTTTTTTCAGAAACCAGATTGTCAGAAATTCGGACTTTTGCGTATGATAAAATCAAAGCGGTTTCCAATGATAACGATAAAAATCGGCGTTCCTCCAATATTAAAGCAGTATTTCAGCAAGTTTCAGAACATTTTGGTATTGACAAAGATCATGAGGCTTATAAAGAACTGAAAAATATATTTGAAGATGTCGAAGTGGAAATTATCAGGCATCAAATTGTGGTGGAAAAAATCCGTACCGACGGCCGGAAATTAACCGAAATCAGACCTATCGAAATAGAATTAGATATTTTTCCTGGATTGCACGGTTCAGCTTTATTTACACGCGGCCAAACTCAAAGTTTGGGAATAGTGACACTCGGCATGCCTAAAGACGAAATGTTGATCGATTCGGTCGAAAGTAGTCAAGTTTTCACAAAACGATTTATGCTGCATTATAATTTTCCACCATTCAGCGTCGGCGAAGTCAAACGTTTAGGAGGACTTTCACGTAGGGAAATTGGACATGGTCATCTTGCGGAACGCGCCTTAATCCCCGTACTACCTGCATACGAAAAATTTCCTTATACTATCCGATTTGTTTCAGAAATTACTGAATCCAATGGTTCATCATCGATGGCCAGTGTATGTTCGGGTTCGTTAGCAATGATGGCATCAGGAGTTCCGTTGAAGTCAGCAGTTGCAGGAATTGCTATGGGCTTGGTCTGGGACAAAAAAACCAACAATTATACTATACTTTCCGATATCCAAGGTTTGGAAGATCATCATGGCGATATGGATTTCAAAGTTGCTGGCACAAGAGATGGCATTACCGCTATTCAAATGGATCTTAAAACAGCTGGCTTGCCTGCCGATATCATGAAAATAGCGCTCTCTCAAGCAAAAGAAGGACGTATGCACATTTTGGATATCATGGAAAAAAGTATTGCAAAACCACGTTTTGAAGTTTCTGAATCGGCTCCAAAATTATTCAAAGTATCAATAAACCCGGAACAAATTGGGAATGTTATTGGATCAGGAGGTCGAGTCATAAAAAAAATTATGTCTGATTTTGGAACTGAAATTAATATTGAAGACAATGGAGACGTAGTCATCTCGGCTCAAAATTTAGGTAATATTCAAGCAACTGCAGATATGATACGCAAACTGACAGAAGGATTCAAAGAAGATGAAGAAATTACTGGTATTGTCACTCGAAAAGAAGCATTTGGAGTATTTGTTGAAGTATTACCAGGGATACAGGCATTGCTTCATACATCAAAAATGAAAGATAATAAAGATCATATCCAAATTGGAGAAAAAATTACTGTCTTCTTTAAAAATATAGACGATAAAAAACGTATTAATATTTATCAAATAAACAAAGATATCGAACCTGTACGAAAAGAATTTCATGATAAAAAACGTCCGCCAAGAAAAGATTTTAAAAAACAAAATTCAGAAAATGACAATCAAAAAAAATAAAAGCATCTCAATCGATGCTTTTATTTTTCATCACGCTTCAAGACCTCTATAAAAGCCTCTTGCGGGATATTAACACTACCAATCATTTTCATTTTTTTCTTACCTTCTTTCTGCTTGTCTAACAACTTACGTTTGCGCGAGATATCGCCACCATAACATTTTGCGGTTACGTCTTTGCGCATTGCAGAAATTGTTTCACGCGCGACGATTGTTGAGCCAATTGCTGCTTGAAGCGCAATTTGAAACATATGTTTTGGAATGAGTTCGCGAAGCTTTTTGACAATGGCCGAACCACGCCGGCGCACATCATCTGCATAGACCATCTGTGCCAAAGCATCCACAGGTTTACCACCCACAAGAATATCCATTCGTACTACTTTGCTTTGACGAAACTCCAGAAACTCATAGTCAAATGATGCATATCCACGCGAATAACTTTTAAGTTTATCAAAGAAATCGTAAATAATCTCAGCCAATGGAAGTTCACAATCGATTTGAACACGTTTGGTATCAATATAAACAAGGTTTGTTTGGATACCACGCCGTTCTTGGATCAGATTAAGCAGCGTGCCCATATATTCATTGGGAGTAATAATAGTAGCTTTGACAACAGGTTCTTCTACAAATCGAATCTGCGAAGGGTCAGGAAATTCCACTGCATTCTCTATCATGATTTCCTCACCCCTATTGAGGGTTACCTTATACTCGACCGAAGGTACCGTCGAGATAACGGACAAATTATGTTCTTTTTCAAGGCGCTCACGAATGATTTCAAGATGCAAAAGTCCTAAAAAACCACACTTAAACCCCATACCTAACGCACCAGAATTCCACTTTTCAAAGCGAAGCGAAGCATCAGTCAGTTTGAGTTTTTGGAGTGCTTTGTCAAGATCAGAAAAATCTTCCCCATCACCAGGAAACAAACCCGCAAATACAAAAGCTTGAGGCTCTTTATAACCAGCAAGCACTTCTCGACAAGGATTCGATACCAACGTAATCGTATCACCAATTTTAATGTCTGCTAAGCTCTTAATTTGTGCCATAATATAACCCACATCCCCAGCTTTCAGAGTATCCTTGGCATTAAACGCTATTTGCATCAAACCAACTTCATCAGCAGTATATTTCGTATGCGAATGCATAAATAAAACTTCTTCTCCTCTTTTGAGCGTACCTTCCATCACACGGACCTTCACCACAATTCCGCGATACATATCGTAATAAGCATCATAGACCAAAGCCTGCAAAGGGTGGGAAGCATCGCCTTTAGGATGAGGGATACAGGCAACAATTTCCTCGAACAGTTCTTCCATGCCTTGACCTGTTTTTGCACTGACACATAAGGCTTTTGAAGGATCCAACCCTAAATCATTTTCAATCTGTGCTAAAACTTCTTCAACCCGTGAATTTGGTAAATCAATTTTATTTAAAACTGGGATAATTTCTAAGTCATGTTCTAAAGCCTGATAAAACGTTGATAGAGTTTGAGCTTGAATACCCTGGGTGGCATCTACTAACAATAATGCCCCTTCGCATGCCGCCAAACTACGCGAGACCTCATAAGAAAAATCAACATGTCCTGGTGTATCAATTAGATTAAGAAGATAATTTTTACCATCACGGGCTTTGTATGGAGCTGAAACTGTCTGAGCTTTCACCGTAATTCCATGTTCTTTTTCGACCTCCATCGAATCTAATACTTGTGCTCCTGCTTTATTTGGATCTATCAATCCGGTCAATTCTAAAATTCGATCAGCTAAGGTTGATTTTCCATGATCAATATGCGCAATAATACAAAAATTTCTCAAATGCGACTTGTAAGACATAACAGCTCTCGTTTTTTTCATATTATAGAGTACATGACCACAAAAAGCAAATATATAAAATTAAAAAAGTACAGGCAAAAGTTGATTTTCCAGTGAGGATCAATATATAAAGCTTCCATTCTACCAACACATCAAATTCCTGCTAATCTTATTACTAACATCTTTTTCCAGAAAATAGCAAGATTTTCTATGTCTTTTTCTATAATACGGATCTTGTTAAAAGAAAAAAAATATGCTAAAATAATTTCAAAGGAGTAGGAGAATGGCAAAATATATTTTTGTAACCGGAGGAGTGGTATCGTCATTAGGAAAGGGTATTACAGCATCAGCTATCGGTGCGCTGATTCAAGCAGCTGACTACCGTGTAAATATGATGAAAATTGACCCTTATCTCAATGTTGACGCTGGCACAATGCGACCTTACGAACACGGCGAAGTTTTTGTTACGGCAGATGGCACAGAAACGGACTTAGATTTGGGCAATTATGAACGTTTTTTGCAGATCGAAACGTCAAAAGATTCAGCCATCACAACAGGCAAAGTATATCAAAAAGTCATCGAAGCTGAAAGACGCGGCGAATATTTGGGGCAAACGGTTCAAGTTATTCCACACATTACAGACGAAATCAAAAGACGAATACGCATGTTCGATAAAAACCGTTCGGATGTTTGTATTATTGAGTTGGGAGGTACGGTTGGTGACATCGAAAGCGTGCCGTTTATCGAAGCAATCCGTCAGTTTATTTTGGAAGAAGGTTTCGAAAACACCATGTGTATTCACTTAACTCTTGTACCAACAGTTACAGGTGGAGAACTTAAAACTAAACCGTCGCAGCATTCGGTAAAAACACTAATGTCAGATGGAATCCATGCTGATATGCTGATATGCCGATCAAAAGAACCGATCACACAAGAGATTCGTGAAAAATTATCGCTTTTCTGCAGTGTACCAACAGGCTTGGTAATTTCTTTGCCAGACGCAGAAAATATTTACGAAATACCACTAATTCTGCATCAAGAAGGCGTGCTTGAATGTATTGAAAAAAGATTCAATCTTCCCTCGAAACAAGCCGATCTCGCTTCATGGAAAAAAATCTCTAGAAATACCAAAAAAGCGAAAAAATCGGTTGATATTGCATTTGTTGGAAAATATATTCAAATGAAAGATGCTTATAAGTCAGTTTTCGAAGCGTTTCAGCATGCGGCTACCGAACAAAAAATTTCTATTCGTTTTCACACTCTAAATCCGGAAGACCTCGAAGATCAAAAAAAAGAAGCATTAGATACTCTTGAATGTGTAGACGGGGTTTTCGTGCCGGGCGGGTTCGGCAACCGCGGCATTTCAGGCAAAATCAACACACTTCAATATGGGCGGACACATAATAAGCCTACATTTGGTATTTGCTTGGGCATGCAGTGTGCAGTGATTGAATTTGCACGGAATGTTTTAGGCTTAGATGCAGATTCTACCGAATTTGATACTGAAACACCCCACCCCGTTATCGAAATGTTATCCAACCTAAAAAATATTAAAGATTTAGGCGGTACAATGAGACTGGGAGCTTACAAAGCCACTGTGAAATCAGACACTCTTCTCGAAAAAATTTACAAAACTCAAACAATTCAAGAACGGCATAGACATCGGTTTGAAGTAAATCCTGTCTATGTAGAACATCTTGAAGAAAAAGGCTTGAAAATTTCAGCTCAAGGGCCTTCAGGTTTGGTAGAAGCTATTGAAATTGCTGGTCATCCCTGGTATATTGCTGTACAATATCATCCAGAATTTCTTTCATCGCCTCTCAAAGCTCATCCACTTTTTCTGTCATTTCTGGAAGCCTCTGAAAAATTCCGTAGTGGAAGACAATCATGTATGGATTGATTTTAGCAGGAGGCCAGGGAACGAGATTATGGCCGTTATCGCGGAAAAATATGCCTAAACAAATGCTAGCTCCACTAGGCGAGGATAAAAGCCTTCTTGCCATGACCATCGAACGCATTCAAACAGCAGGATTTCCTTCTAAAAATATCTACTTAATCACTGCTGAATCACAAAAAGAAGATCTGAAAACCATCTGGAATCAATATTCAATAGGTGCGATTATTGCTGAACCCGAAGCAAAAAACACCGGACCTGCTGTGCTTCTGGGTGTAAAATATCTACTTGAACAGGGCGCTTCAAACAACGAGCAGATTTATATTTTTCCTAGTGATCATTATATCAGCAGCTTTCGTCCAAATTTAACTTTAGATTTAAGTGATAAAATCATTTGCTTTTATGTTACACCAACACGCCCCGAAACAGGGTATGGATATATAGAAATAGAAGCTAAAAACGGCCTTCAAAGAGTAAAAAATTTCAAAGAAAAACCCGATGCCTTAACCGCAAAGAAATGGTTTGATTTATCAAAAGACAGCACATTAAAAACACAAAGCAAACTTTTCTGGAATTCAGGAATTTACGGATTTTCTGCAGCATCAATCGAAAAAGCCATTAAAAAATCAAATCCTGAACTTTTTGATCTTTGGATAAATAGTTCCTATGCTGATTTCCTGAAACAATACTCTACAATCCCCAAAATCCCTTTTGACAAGCTGGTCGCAGAGAAAGCAGATAATCTATACACCCTCAAGCTCCCTGCTACTCACTGGCGTGACATCGGGACATGGGGATCAGTCCATGAAGCATTAAGCATAAACGGTTCAAGTAACGTTGCTGCAGGGAAAAGTATCATTACTGCCGCTGACTCATCAGGATGCCTTGGCTATTCAACACAACGTAAACTTATTGCATTTGCAGGGGTTGAAAATATTGCTGTCATTGAGACTCCAGATTGTATTCTAATAGTTGATAAAAACAATCCTCAAGCCATGCAAGATATTCTCGAAACAATAAAATCCAAGCATAGTGATTTGCTATGATGTGGATTTATATATTGATTATTTTTATTGGAGTGGGTATATATTGGTGGCGCTCTCTAAGTTTTCTTGCTGAAGAGCATACATTTCTTACTAAAAAACTCGACCTGCTCGAACCATTTCTCAATGCTTCTCATCTCGGCCTCGAAGAACAAACGGCGTTCATCGAAACAGCACGCCAATTTTCTATGATTCTAGTTGAAGCGTCCCGTAAAAACATCAAATACAAAAAACAACTCCAAATGATCAATCATAGGCTCTTAGGATTTATTCTCAGTATCCCTAGGTTGGACGAAGATCCTGCAGAAGATATGCTGTTGAAAGCAGTCAAGCAAATCGAAACAATCGACGCCGCTTCAAAAGATATCTGCCGCTATCTTAACAAAAAAAAATTATTGCTTAGAAAGTATATTGCAGCAAACAAACCTAAAAACATATGAAGATTTATAGTATTGAGAAATCATGAAATCTTTATCAACTTCTATCAGTAGCACAAATCCTTAAAAAGGAAAATTATAAAGCTATTAACTAAATGTTTGTTATGCTTTTAGATTCTTCATGAATATAAATTTCATCCATCTTGAAAATATATTATTTTTATTAATATAAATGTTTCAATCTTATTTTTAAATAGGATATTATTTTAATTCGTAGAAAGCTTAATTAAAATCTTTATAATTTAGTAAAATATAAACTATTGCTTTCCCACAACATATGATATATTATCAAAGTTTCTAGTGAATTACTTTAATATTCTTGCAATTTTTTAATAGCAATAACCATTTATAACAAAACCCCTCCTAAAATAGGAAGGGTTTTGTTATTGCCTTTTGAAAAGAGCTGGTAAATCTAACTTAACACTATTTGTCTGTTCAACCATAAACTGACCAACAGTCCACTTTCCGTGATAAACTTTCGGAGTCGAACCCGATAAATGCAGCAAAATATCAGAACCTCTCTGATTTACAGTATAAGTACCTTGATCAGATAATTTCATCGCTTGACCTTCTTCAATCGACTCCTCAAAAGAATTATTTTTCAGTACCAGTGTGTGAGTTTTAAGAACAGGCACCTCTGCACCAGTATCAACATTTGACCACTTCCAAAGCCCTTGCATATCAATTGCTTCAGGAGCTACCTGTGAACATGCTGCACCCGTCGCCGCAAGACTTAAAGGAAGAAGCAATTTATATTTCATAAAAGCCTCCTTAACAAAGAGGTGAGATTCCGTTCTTTGTTATTTTATTCTAACTTCGGAGCACAATCGGCATAAACTTGAATTCTATGAGTTTTTTTTTAATTTTTTTTACTTAGGCTTCATTACCGGGAACAGAATCACATCACGAATAGAAGATTTATCAGCAAAAAGCATCACAAGACGATCAATACCAATACCAATTCCTCCCGTAGGTGGCAAACCTTGCTCGAGGGCTTCGATAAAATCTTCATCCACATTCATCGCTTCGAGATCACCCTCAAATTTGCGGTGTGCCTGAGCTTCAAAAACTCTATACTGTTCTAGTGGGTTGTTAAGCTCAGAAAATCCATTACTCAGCTCCATCCCAAACACATAAGCTTCAAAACGTTCCGCCAGTTCAGGATGAGAGGCTTTACGTTTTGAAAGTGGCGAAATTGCTGCAGGATAATCGTAAACAATCGTCGGATCAATAAGATCCGGCTCTACAAGCTCGTCAAAAAGACACGCAGCAATATCCCAATATTCCGTTACACCGTCAAGTTCCACTCCATATTGCACAGCAGCACCTCTCAAAGCTCCAACGTCAGCTAAAGTAATAAGATCAACACCCTTTTCCCGAAGCGCTTCCATATAGGAAATTTCATGCCATTTCCCGATATCTACCTGACGGCCTTGGTACTCTATTAGAGTAGCATTTTTCAACTCCTGTCCCAAATGACACATAATTTTTACAAACAAATCCGCCATACCACGCCAATTCGTATATGCTTCGTAAATTTCCACCATCGTAAACTCAGGATTATGCTTCGTATCAATACCTTCGTTTCGGAAATTCCGGTTGACTTCAAATATTTTATGCATTCCACCTACTACCAGCCGTTTGAGATACAGCTCAGGCGCAATACGCAGATACAATTCCATGTCCAAAGCATTATGATGCGTAACAAATGGACGAGCCATAGCACCACCAGCGACAGGATGCATCATAGGTGTTTCAACTTCAAGAAAGCCCTCTTTATGTAAAAAATCACGCAATTCAAACACAAGATTCGAACGGAGGATAAAATCATCTTTCACGCTAGGGTTTGCAATCAAATCGAGATAACGTTTCCGATAACGGGTCTCGACGTCTTCGAGGCCGTGGAATTTTTCTGGCAAAGGCCTTAAAGCCTTTGCCAGCAGGTTGAATGCTTGTACTTTCAGTGTAGGTTCCCCGTGTTTTGTGAAAAACATTTCTCCGCTTGCCGACACAATATCACCTAAATCAAGCAGCTTATAACACTCAAAGAGGTTGTCACCTAGAACATCTTGGCGGAAATACAATTGAATTGTGCCTTGTTCATCCTTAAGTGTAATAAATCCGGCTTTTCCGAAATCCCTCTTGAGAATAATACGCCCTGCAATTACACCCTCAACCGATTCTTCGGAATTTTCTTGAAACAACGCGATCAACTCTGCCGAGTAAAAATTCCTAGCAATTTCCGGCTGCGAGGGAAATGGATCAACTCCTTTTTTCTTCCAAGTATCAAGCTTTTGCAGGCGAATATTGCGCTCATCCGAACTGTTTTCCGTATGGTTCATCATAAAATTCCTTTTATTTTTGCTTATTATACTAAAATTTAACATTTTTCTCAAGAGTTTTTATATTTTCTTGACTTTTTGAAAATTCCCAGTTACAATAAGTCAGACTATCTCTTTATATTTATATCTTACAATTGATCAACTCAAGTTATTTTGAACCACTAAAGATAATCTGTAAATATCCTCAAGGAGTTTTGGATTCATTCTTTAGTGGTTTTGCCTGGCAAGATAATAATCGGTAGAAAAAGAGATAGTCAAGAACTCCAGCTCCGTGAGGCCAATTTTTTAATAAAAAACTATGAAATACCTAAGTTTACCACTATTGTTATTCATCAGTTGCAATAGAACGTCACCTGAAAATACCTTAATCATTCCCAGCTTTTCTCAAGAAAAACAGCTCAAAAGTTACACTTATTCTTTATCAAAAACCAATCCCTATCATGCAGCACTGGTTTTATGTCATCACAGTAACATCTTAGAAAATTCGACAAGCCTTCAATTCGATTTAGTTTCGTATCTTAGAGAAAGCGGCTGCTTTAAGAAAGCAATTCATATCGGCACAAACATTATGGACAAAAAATCTAGTCTTAAACAAAAAGCAAAATTAAATTTTAATATTGGAGAATCTTTTGCCGGTCTTAATGATTACGATTCAGCAAAAATTTTCTTTGAAAAGTCACTTAAATCAAAAAATTACTACTATTATTACGGTTACGCACAGACAGCTCGTCAGGCTGAAGATTTCCGCACCGCACACGAAATGTATAGAAAAGCATTCCATTCAACGAAAGGTAAAAAACACTTTATCAACCAGTCATTCGCGCATTTTTTGGTAGAAGAAGCTATCAAAATTCATAAGAAAGACCCGCAAAAAGCTAAACAAAATCCAGAAACCGTATTAAATACGCCCAAGCTTTCTATAAATCCAGTGAAGGTAAGAGCTGAAATTCTCTATAAACAATGGAGATTTAATTAAATCGAGCACCCGCTTCGATTAAGGCCTCGACCGCATCTTCATGACCCTGCTCAAACGCATAATTGAGAGCATGTTTTCCATTTTTATCACGAATCTGCAAATTAATAGCTTTCGACTCCAAAAGAGCTGTTACACTTTCGATGCTCCCTTTTTGGGATGCAATCATTAATGCTGTCAAACCCTGATCAGTCTGGGCATTGACATCTACACCCAAACTTAAAAGATATTTGATAACCTCCGGCCTATCGCCTGATGCAGCAGACATCAACGCCGTATTCCCAGCAAGACGCCCACCTGTGGTTGCATTTATATCGGCACCATAACTGACCAACATTTCAGCATTTTGGACCGGCCCGTTATGTGCAGCCACCATCAGCGCCGTAATTCCTGTAATTCCATCACGTTCCGCTGTCAGGTTAACACCAGCGCCCATATCTAACAAAAACTTCATCACCAAAAAATGGCGAGTCCCTGCCGCACACATCAAAGCTGTAGCTCCATTTGTTACGTTAGGAAAGGCACGCGCATTAACGTCAGCATTTCTGGTAATTTGTTTTTTGACGGTATCCAGATCGCCAGTACGAGCAGCAACCATTAATAATGCCGTTGCTTCGGGATTGAAATCGCTAGAAGATTCTACAGAAATCGGAATTAAATTGGTTTGTTCAATGGTTACAGTTCCTTCAGTAGTTATTACTTCTTGAGCTGGAGGATCTTCAGTATAAGCCTTTAATGAAGAAAGCATCAAAACACCTAATATAATCCAATTCATAATATACCTCCGATTTTTTTTAATTATAAAAAATTTTCTGCTTGAAGTCAACCGTTTTTTGTCCGGAATGGCACACGTTTAATTTTGCCTCGGAACGGACCAATATACGAAATAGCAACACTATACAAAATATAATCGGTACAAGGCAGGAGACCATCTGCCAAGTTGGTATAACTATTGTTCGAACCCTGGCTGAATGATCCTCCGTAAGCTGTCAAACCCTCGAAGCTTTCGAGATTGATATTGGTGAAATCTGAAAGCTTCGGTTCAGGAGCGTCCACCTGATAAACCCGCCAGTAAATCGCCGCTGCTGAATCTACTTCAAACACAGCCCGAACTACTGTTCTGCCAACATGATAAAGCTTGGGTGTACCATTAATCCATGAAGCTTGTTTGTAGTTAAGCTCCTGACGCATTACGGTAATAGACATACCAACCACGATAACTAACAGGATATAGATAAAAATGGTCCATTTCTTCATTTTTCTGCCCCTTTTGTTGACAAAAATTATGCAGATATTATATTATATATAAAGAAAGAAAAATTAGGAAACATTTTGAACGGGGAAAAAACAAAAATCTTTCACCTTTCCGAACAGTCAAAAAAAAGCGCTTTATATTTACTGCTTTTTTTATGGCTATCTTTGACCGTGCATATGTATATTTTTTGGCTGATGAGCTTATCACCTCATCTTCGGAGCTTAATTGATTTTGAAAAAATCCCGCGCCAGGCCGTACAGAACGTTATTCTTGAAACACGCACAGAAACTCCTACAATAGATGAAAATGCATCGATTTCTGACAAAAACAATGTCAATAGTAGTCTTAATTTCGACTCTACAAAAGAAAAAACTTATAATTATGCACCTCAAAATCAAGCTGCCGACTTGGGACAAGACGGTAATGATTCGGGAATTCCTCAAGAAAAGGCCTCATTAAAAGGAAAAAATCAGCTCGAAGCAGGTGAATCAGCCAGTAAAAAACCAACTGCTCAGTCGCAAAAACAAGCCGGAGGAGGCACCACTGCACCGTTACTGTTTGATGTCAGCAAACCTCCTCTGGTTAACCTATACAACAATGGTCGTATCAGTGTTGCTACTGAAGCAAAAGAATATGCATCCTATTTCATTGATATGCAGAAAAAAATTGAAAAATATCACCGAGAATTTTTTCCTATTTACCAGTATTATCAAGGTCTGCTAAAAGACGGCGTTGTCATTGTCGAATACACGATAGGCCGGGATGGATCGGTGCAGGATGCGCGAATTGTATCATCATTTGGATCAGATACAGTAGACAATGCAAGTTTGAATTCTATTATATTTGCTCGAAATTTCGGTCCTCTACCCGAAGAGCTTGCTAAGGAAGAAGAAGTTAAAATTCGTTTTCATTTTATTTATCTTGCCCGTTGAAAAGTTGACAAACATCAGAAAACATGTTATAATATTTCGTATTTTTATTGAAGGAGCAGATCATGGGCGTACCCAAAAAGAAAATGTCTAAATGCCATGCTCGCATCCGAAGAGCTAACAGCTATTACAAAATGGAAGCCCCTAATCTCACCAAATGCGATCATTGCGGAGCATCTAAATTACCGCATCGTGTCTGTAGTTCGTGTGGAACTTATAAGGGCCGAAAAGTATTCGCAGGTATAGAAGAGGTTTAAGGTTTCAAATCATTTTCTTATTTTACGGGCGCGGAACGCCCGTTTTTTGTGTTTAAAGTTTTTTCTTGCGATATTTCACGTCTTGCTTTATAATATGTTAATTTAAGCAAACGGAGCATTATCATGAGAATAGGTGTAGACATTGCTAGCGGCGAACGGGATCCTTGGTACTTAGTAAAAGGCGCCGTCGAAGGAGCTTTAATGCACCCTCAGGCTGAAATCATAATGATCGGCGACAAAAAACAACTAGCCATTCTTTTGGATGATGTCTGTCAAAAAATAGAACGACCTTCAAATATTTCTATTATGCATGCAGATAACATTATCACCATGAATGACGAGCCTTTATCAGCTGTGCGCACAAAACCTAATTCTAGTGTAGTTGTAGGTCTTACGGCATACAAAAATGGCGAACTGGATGCATTTTTTTCTCCTGGCAATACAGGAGCAATTGTGACAGGAGCAGCCCTGATTTTGAAAAGAGCGCCCGGTATTAAAAAACCAGCACTTGCGACATTTCTAACAAAAGGAATTGGAGGTCATACGTCGATGTTGTTAGACGTTGGGGCCAGCTCAGAAACCACTCCGGAAGATCTTGTAAAATTTGCACTTATGGGCCAGATTTATTATGAACTCATGATGAACGTTCCCGCACCGATTGTTGGGCTACTGAACACAGGTGAAGAAGAATACAAAGGTTCAAAACTTGCACGTGATACTTACAAAAAAATGAAACAGACAAGATTTTTGAATTTCAAAGGTAATATAGAAGGCAAAGAATTATTTAAAGGAAAAGCTCATGTTATTGTTTGCGACGGTTTTGTTGGAAATATTACACTAAAAGTTATCGAAGGCACAGCTTCTGGCTTTTCAACGATGCTTAAAAACGCATTTCGAAACAGTTTTATAACATTGTTTGGTGCCCTGCTAGCAAAACCTGCATTCCAGCGTGTGAAAGACGCACTCGATCCGGAAATTTTTGGAGGGGCACCGCTGCTTGGGGTTAAAGGAATTGTGCTAATCGGACATGGATCATCAGGCAGTCTAGCATTCAAAAATGCAATCGATGCCTGCGTTCGAACCATAGAAAATAATGTCATTCAAGAAATCAATAATAAACTCGAAAAAAATCAGACTTGGCTTGAATCAATAAGTAGAAATTAGGAAAGAATATGGGAATAGGAATTAATAAAATTGGAATCTATGTACCCAAAAATGTTAAAACAAATGAAGATTTATCAAAAATTGTAGATACAACGCATGAATGGATCGTTTCACGCACAGGCATAAAAACACGCTATATTGCGGATCCTGACGAAACAACCTTAGATATGGCTTTAGCAGCCTCACGGAAAGCTCTTGAAAATAGCGATCCTAATAGTATTGATCTCATTGTCTGTTCGACAGTCACTCCAGATTTCCGTTTTCCTTCTATTGCGGCATTGGTTCAGAAGGAATTAAATATCCCAGGAATTCCAGCATTCGACATAGGACCTGCATGCGCTGGATTTATCTATGTTCTTACAGCTGCTGAAGCCTATATCAAAAGCGGATTCGCTCGAAAAGTTTTGTGTATTACAGCAGAAAGGCTCAGTAGCATCATTGATTGGACAGACAGAAATACTTGTGTGCTCTTCGGCGATGCAGCTACAGCATTTGTGGTGGAAGACAGAGGACAACACAAAATTATCAAGACCGTTTTCGGTGGCGATGGGACTTTTGGCGATTTGCTTTATGCAAAAGAAACAAACGGAGAATGCTTTATTCGTATGGATGGCACAGCTGTTTTCAAACAAGCAGTGCGCATTATGGACGAACAAATTCGAAATGTCTGCTCCCAAGCAGGCATCAATCTCAAAGATATTGATCTTCTTGTACCGCATCAGGCCAATCTTAGAATTATACAAGCAGTCGGAGAAAGACTCGGGCTTGAGAAAAAAGCATTTGTTGATGTTGATAAGTATGCCAATACCAGCAGCTGCACCATTCCATTGGCATTAGCTGATGCTGAGACTCAAGGCATCCTCAAAAAAGACATGCTTGTGGCAACAGTTGCTTTAGGTGGTGGTTTTACGTGGGGAGCCAGTTTAATTCGCTGGTAAAAGAGGCTTTATGCGGTTTTTATTTATTTTTTTGGTGGTTCCTGTTTTAGGATTCAGTCAATCTCAGCTTTTTGAAAATTACCTCGAACGCTCAGTTGATTCCCCAGGTAAAATCGGGACTCAAGTGAGTTCGACCCTTACTGGGGTAAAAGGTACACGTCCTAATGATGTTTTTGATTTGAATATCCTATTATATCAGCGCACCAACTATTACATCCCCGATGACGAAGTAATTGGTGTAATTAAGGGACGCTTAACTACAGAATTTGCGTTATCCTCGTTTGACCGCATCGCCGAACTCCAAAAAAATCCGGAAATCAATATATCCAATTATGGAAGCGAATTTATAAAATACTACGAAGAAGTGAGCAATTACACACTTTTTCAGCAGATTTTTGATGAAACGCTCAAAAAAACACTCGAAGAATATACACAAGATCAAAATCAAAACACCAGCGATGAAAATACAAATAGCATAACAGATAACATAGAAGAAAATTACCAAGAATATATTGAATATAATCCTGAAAATTACAATTATACAAGTCTGCACTATATGGAACCAAAAATAGTTGCTGAGCAAATAGAAGTCATGAAAGTCGAAAGTATTCCGGAATTTCCGAGCATAGCAGAAGTATTTGCCAACTCGAAAGCTTCTCTGACAGCTGAAGAGTTACAAATTCTTGCCAACTATGAAGAACTTTACCGGGCATACAGCAATACTATTGTTATCTACAATAAAATTTTGGAAGCACAAGAAGCAGCTTATAATCCACAATTTGATCCTGCAGATCCTAAAGAAACATTTACTATTATGCTCTCTGGTGAAAAAACACGGCATTTTTGGAGCTCGGAAATCAAGCTGGATGGTGAGAAAAATTATCAGTCATTTGATGAGATTGTCTGGTATCTTGGATACGAATTGCCTCTAACCAAAAAAGACCTTCGAGCTCTTGTTGATCTTTTTGAAAACAACGATAGAATAGAATATTATATTAAAGGTTCAGGAGGAGAGCTTCGTTTTCAGTTGAGTGATGGCTTGACTCGGGGATTCAAAATTCTTCTTGATGCATACGCTCGAGGTAAGTTTATCTCGACTCCCGATCCAATAAGCCCTCTGTTTAGGTAGTTTATGAAAAAGATACCACTGATTGTTTTCTTGATGCCTGTTTTGTGGCTTTACAGTCAAGATTCATATGATGCCTATTACCCCCAAGAGTACGAAACCCCGGTTGATGAGGCCATTGAAACCTACAACGAGTATGAAACAGAATATTCTCCAGAAGAGGATGTCGGAACACCCATAGAAATCCAAGCACAGGAACCAAAGCCAGACCTCACAGAAGAAGAACTAAAGAGCATTATACAGACACTCAACAGCAGGCAAGCAGCAACAAATTTAGCACCTCTGATTGAACCTGGGGACCCTAATTTCGACGTAGAAGCAGCATTAAAACGTTTTCACAGCACGCGTACTGAAAGACTAAAAAAAACACTGTACCAACCATATGAGCAATTTTTATATCACAAAGACCAAATAAGTGGCACTGAAATTTTGGGATTTAGGACAAATTTAACAACTTTTTACAATAAGCAAGGGGTTTACCAGTTAAGTGTCTGGTTTAAGAAAACTCGGGAACCTGTAGTAAAACCTGCTTATTGTGCAGTTGGTACATTAAAATTACTGGTTTTTTCAAAAAAACGTTTTGTTTCTTATGACACCGGCGGCCAGATCATCAAAGTTACGTTATTCGGCACCAATAATAGGCAGTCGTTTGTAAAGGATTTTGCCTTTGATTTGAATGCAGCAACATTTTCACATTACGAAAAAGGTATTAGTGTACTTGAGCTCAACAAAACTATTGATGCCGCCGAAGCCAGGACGTTACGAAATCTATTCCGAGGCAATACTTATATGTTGGGACGGGTTGAGGGCCAGTTTGCACGCTACGATTTTGCATTTCGGCAAGATGCGCTTTTTTTCTACCGTACGTTTTTTGAATACGCTTACAACAACCGATATTATCAATAAAGAGGTGCATATGAAAGGATTAAAAGGGAAAAATGCGATTATCACAGGATCAACACGCGGTATTGGACGGGCGATCGCTGAACGCTTGGCTGAAGAAGGGGCAAATATTGTTATTTCTTCATCGAATGCAGCAGCTTCGCCAGAAGTAGCAGAAGAAATCGCAAAAAAATACAACGTCAAAACAATAACTATCCAAACAAATGTAGCAAAATTTGATGAAGTGGAAAATTTAGTTGCCAGCACTAAAGAAATTTTTGGTAGAGTCGATATTTTGGTCAATAATGCAGGTATTACAAGAGACAATTTAATTTTGCGCATGAGTCCGGAAGATTTTGATCTTGTGCTAGATGTGCATGTGAAAGGCGTATTTTATGGTACAAAAGCAGTTTATCCGATCATGATGAAACAGCGTTCAGGCAAAATTATCAATATTAGTTCGGTGATTGGAATCATGGGTAATGCCGGTCAGGCCAATTACGCCGCTGCTAAGGCAGGGATTATCGGACTGACAAAATCCACAGCTAAAGAGCTTG
This sequence comes from Brevinema andersonii, assembly GCF_900112165.1. Taxonomy (NCBI): domain Bacteria; kingdom Pseudomonadati; phylum Spirochaetota; class Spirochaetia; order Brevinematales; family Brevinemataceae; genus Brevinema; species Brevinema andersonii. The sequence continues at coordinate 370,074 of NZ_FOKY01000001.1, read as the reverse complement.
CCGGACGTGGAGTTAATGTCAATGCAATTGCACCGGGTTTTATTGGCACAGACATGACCCATGTACTCCCGGAAGTCGAAAAGAATAAAATTTTAACTGCCATCCCTATGAAACGCATGGGAGAAACCGAAGAAGTTGCGGCGTTGGCAGCGTTTTTAGCGTCGGAAGAAAGCAACTATATTAACGGGCAGGTTATATCGATCTGCGGCGGAATGGTAATGTAAAAAATAAAATACCGGAGGAAATATGAGCATTCGTCGTATAGTTATCACAGGAATGGGGGCGCTAACACCATTAGGAAAAAATGTTGAACAAACATGGGAAAATCTTGCTGCAGGAAAAAGCGGTATTACCAGGATTGATCGTTTTGATGTTTCAGATTTACCGGTACAGGTTGCGGGAGAGATTAAAAATTTCAATGCTGAAGATTTTATGGATAAAAAACTCGCATCACGAATGGATCGCTTTGCTCAGTATGGATTTATTGCAGCATATGAAGCAATTAAACATTCAAAATTAACAGAATATTCCGGTCTCGATAAAAGTAGAGTGGGTGTTTTGATTGGTTCAGGGATCGGCGGATTGCAGTCGCTTTATGAAAATGCACAAAATCATCTCGAACGCGGCTATAAACGTGTATCTCCGCTTTTCGTTCCAATGTCCATTTTAGACATTATTTCAGGCTACGTCGCTATAGAGCATGGATTTATGGGACCAAATTATGCAGTTACTTCAGCATGTGCTACGGGTTCCCATTCGTTAATGACAGCCTTTAATCACATTCGATTAGGTGACGCGGATGCCATAATTGCTGGAGGAGCTGAATGCACTTTAACACCTTTAGGATTATCAGGCTTTATTCAAGCACGTGCTTTGTCAACTCACTTCAACGATACTCCCGAAAAAGCTTCTCGTCCGTTTGACATTGACAGGGATGGTTTTGTGATGTCAGAAGGTGCCGGTATTATGGTGCTGGAAGAGTACGAGCACGCAGTCAAACGTGGAGCTAGTATTTATGGAGAATTCATTGGTTACGGAGCTACGGCAGATGCTCATCATATTACAGCTCCCCATCCAAATGGCGAAGGTGCAGGTTTAGCAATGAAACATGCTCTCAATATGTCCGGACTTAAACCAGAAAATATTGATTTAATCAATACTCATGGGACATCTACTCCATTAGGGGATACGGCTGAGACACAAGCTGTAAAATTTGCATTTGGGGAAGATGCTTATCATGTTAAACTAAATTCCACTAAATCCATGATAGGACATACATTAGGAGCAGCCGGCGCTATTGAAGGCATTGCTGTCCTCAAAATGATGGAGCATAATCTTATTCATCCGACCATTAATCTTGATCATCAGGACCCTGAATGCGATCTTGATTACACACCCAACAAAGCGCAAAAACATGATATTCATATTGCGATGAGCAATTCATTTGGCTTTGGCGGACATAATGTTTCGGTTATTTTCAAAAAAGTCTAGTCTAGACTCAAAACGTATCACAGTTCTTAAAAAACACTGTATGCGTTTCGGGATCAAGGTGAAAAACTTCGAGATGTTAGATCTTGCGTTGACACATATTTCTTACAGCAACGGTGAATCGAACGATTCGTATGAACGTTTAGAATTTTTAGGAGATTCAGTATTCGGGCTTTGCATTGCAAAGATTTTATATGTAAATTTTCCGCAATTTTCCGAAGGCAAGATGTCTGCACTTAAGTCCAATCTTGCGGATGAAAAAACACTTGCTGAAGTTAGCGAAGAACTTAAACTTTTAGATCTGATCAAACTTGGAGGCGGTGAAAAATTAAACGATTATCGGGCACAGCAAAAGGTTCTATGTGACATTTTTGAATCCGTATTGGCAGTAATTTTTTTAGATTCAGGACTTGCAGAATGTGAAAAATTCATATATCGTCTTTTTTTTGAACGTATTTTATTGTTCAAAAACGAAGGTATTCATGATTTTAAAACAAGACTGCAAAAAATCACGGTAAAAGGATTACGTCATTATCCGCAATACACTATAGTTGACACGGAAGGTCCTGATCATGGAAAAATTTTTACGGTGGCAGCAGAAGTAGGTTCTTTCTTCGCTACCGCAAAGGGGCGTTCCAAAAAAGAAGCCGAACAAGGAGCCGCTAAAAAAATTTTAGAACAAATAAAAATATACGCAACGGAAGACCCGCATTCGGCAATAGCTAAGGAATTCAAAGCAACCGAAGACGATTACTCCGTGTAAGAAGGAACTTATGATTCGAGGTATGACAGGACAGGCATCATTAAGATTTTCTCATAATACGTTCGATGCTGAAATGGAAATTCGAAGCGTGAATTCACGTTATTTTGAGTTTCGTGCGAAATTACCGGCACGTTTTTCTCAGTTTGAGATGGAAGCACGGAAGATTGTTTACGCAACACTCCAACGTGGCAAAATAGATCTTAGCCTTCGGATAACAGAAAAAGATAGTACAGGATCAACAACACTTATCAACATTGAAGCTGCTAAATCTCACTTAAGGGAAACGAAAAAAATGTGCGAGGAATTAGAAATTCCATTTTCGATAACAGCGCGGGAAATTCTTTCGTTGCCGCATGTACTTAATTGTGAAAATGTTGAAATTGGAGAAGATGTGATTCTTTTTTTAGGATCGAAGCTTCAAGAATTGATTAATTTAATGCTGCCTATGATGTTGGTAGAGGCAGAAAATACTATCGAAGATGTAAAAGCATCATTAAATTCCATCGAAACCGCTTTAACGGTGATTAAAGAACGTTATCCTCAAGCGCTCGCGCGGTACAAAGAGGCTCTCGCTCAACGTGTGACCGAAATAACACAAGCCAAACCCCCAGAAGAACGGCTTAGCATTGAAGTGGAGATTTTTGCAGGCCGGACAGCAATTAATGAAGAGATTATCAGGCTTCAAAGCCATATCGGTATGATGAAAGATATTCTTGTTCAGAAAAAACACGGTGGCTCAAAAGAGCTTGACTTTATTGCCCAAGAAATGAACAGAGAAACAAATACAATTGCAGCGAAGTCTTCAGATTTCGGGATTACAGAGCAAACTATTTTCATCAAAAGCGAAATAGAAAAAATGCGTGAACATTTCCGGAATATTGTTTAGGAGAAAGAAATGGAAATTGCGCAGAAAAAAATCATTGTTATTTCGGGGCCGAGCGGCGTAGGAAAAACCACCCTCTATAAACAAATGCTAGAATTTTTTTCCGAAATGATCGGTTTTTCGATTTCTGCAACAACTCGTCCCATGCGAAACGGTGAAATTTGCGGGAAAGACTATTATTTTCTTGACAAACAACATTTTCACAGATTGATCGAGCAAGGAGCTTTTGTCGAATGGGAACAAGTTCATGGTAACTATTATGGCACCCTCAAAACCGAACTCGACCGTATTTGTCATGAAGGAAAGCATTGTCTTTTAGACCTTGATGTCAAAGGTGGAGTTCATATTAAAGAAATTTTTGGAGTGCAGTCCTTTCTGATTTTCATTGCACCGCCGTCTATAGAAGAACTTGAAAAACGTTTAAAACTTCGTGGTACCAACGACGAACGAAGTATTCAGTACAGGCTGAAAAACGCCTGGGAAGAAATCCACAAACAAAATCATTACGATTATGTACTTGTTAACAAAGATATCAACGAAAGTCTAAACAGACTCGAAACATGCATTCGATCAATCATTAAAGCTTGAAAAAAAACAATTTTCATGATAAAATAGGAGAAAATTTTAAGGTGCGTTCATGAAAATTTCGATAGCTCAACTCAATCCAAAATTAGGAGATTTTTTAGGAAATCAAAAAAAAATTCGCACAGCCATTAGCCGTGCCCTTGAAGAAAATGCTAATATTTTAATTTTACCTTTCGGAGCTGTAACAGGATTTCCGCTGGGAAATTTAACTCTTTCCGAAGATTTTAGAAACACCACTAAAGCCTCCCTTGAAGCAATCGCCCGCGAAACAGAAGGTAATAATTTATCGATATTTTCAGGTGGAGAAGAGGTTTTTTCCAACGGACAGGTGCATTATGGACAATTCTCATCGAAGCATCCTGGGCAACGTCACATCCCTTTTCCAGCAATGTTCCAAAAAGAAAATATTGAAGTTTTCGTCAATCTGGGGCCGAAAATTTTCGAGAAAAATGTACCTGAAGCTCATGAAATCGAATTACGTATTCTTGCAGGCGAAAAAAAAGCTTGGGTTTTTGATATCAATCTAGCTGGTGCAACAGACGAATTAATTTTTTCTGGACTCAGCACGGTGATTCGTCCTGATGGCGAAATTGCTGCTCGCTTAAAGTTTGCTGAAGAAGATTTTATCACTCTTGATATCAATAGTCCACAAACCTACCGCATTGAACCAATCCCTGCAGGAGAAGAAATTCTTTACAAAGCCCTCATAACAGGTATCCGTAATTACTTTGAAAAAAATAATTTTTTAAACATTCTTATTTCTGTCAGTGGAGGTATTGATTCAGCATTAGTTGCAGCTTTAGCCGTTGCAGCGGTCGGCAAGGAGAAAATTTCGGCTGTTTATCTGCCATCACATTTTTCTTCAGAAATTAGCACTAATGAAGCTCGAAATTTATGTAATAATTTAGATATTCACCTCCAAGAAATCAGTATTGAAAATCTTTACAATACATTTCTAAACGAACTTTCATTCTTGCACAATAGAGTTTGGAAGGAAAATATTCAAGCTCGGATTCGAGGTTCAATTGTTATGAGCATTGCCAACGATACTAATGCACTAGTCCTCGCAACTGGAAACAAAACCGAAGTCGCAATGGGTTACTGTACACTTTATGGCGATACCTGTGGAGGATTAGCTCCTATTTTGGATCTGCTCAAAACCGAAGTCCGAGCTTTATCACGCTACATCAATAGAGATCACATTATTATCCCTGAACAGATCATCACAAGACCTCCCAGTGCCGAACTCCATGAGGGGCAGGAAGACGAACATAGTTTACCTAATTATGAATTTCTTGATCAGGTTTTGTATCTGCATTGTGAAGAAAATCTCGATTTTCATCAGATTTCCGAACGACTCGGGCGACCGGAAGATGTCCGAAAAATTTTCACACTACTATACCGCAGCGAATACAAACGCCGCCAAACCGCAATCGGACTCAAAATATCCAAACGTTACTTTGGACTTGATTGGCACGTTCCGTGTACTGTTGGCTTGTGGTTCTAGGAGAAAATTATGCGTAAAATGCCACAATTTTACCTTATCCGAAAAATTTTCTTTCTATCACTCAGTGACTATTGTGCTTATGCCATAGCTTTATCTCTTGCCATTAAAATACGATTGTTTTTCCCTTATGTTTTACCGTGGGATTTTCCTGCCATCAACATTGCCGCTTATTCAGTCACGGAAGCAGATATTTTTCCTTTGCTTATCGGCATCATTTTTTTTATCCACAACCTCTATCAAAAACGCTGGACTTTTTGGGAAGAAACTATTATTATTTGGAAGGCACTATTTGTTTCTTTTTTAATTTCTTATCTAGTATTATTTAACTTCAGCCAGGTTTTCATACAAGTAAGTCGCGTCATTATTATCATTACATTTCTCTTGATGACTGTATTAGTACCATTATTCCGGCTGATACTTAAAAAAATTCTATATTTAGTCGGCTTTTGGCGTTACAGCGTGGTGTTGTCCTGTAAAATGCAGGATATCAAAGAAATGATCCGCATCGCTGAAATTTTCGCACAGGATACGTATTTAGGCTTTGAACCGAGATACTTTTTTATACCCGACGCAGACATTGATCACTATCATTTTTTAAGAAAAAAAATACCCGTTTTCCATTCGGTAGACGAAGTAGCCAAAAAACATTGTGGTTCGGTTTTCGTGATTGGAGAGTCTCTTTTGGGGCAGAGTATTTTGATTGAATCGCTTTACAGCAGATTTCGAAGGGTATTTGTTATTCCAGATCACAGTTTAGGACTCATCAACGCTGGAGTTCAATATCTATTCTCAGAACGTTTATTCATCATCAACCTTGAAAACAAACTCAATTCACTGACTGCACGCTTGTTTAAAGATGCTATGGATTTCACATTAGGCATTATTATCACAATACTATGTATGCCTTTATTTTTTGTAGTGGGGCTAGCTGTCAAACTGGGCTCAAAAGGTCCGATTTTCTACCGCCAAAGCCGCATTGGACGCGGCGGCAAGCCATTCAAAATTTGGAAGTTTCGCACCATGTATCAAGATGCCGATAAAAAACTTAATACGCTACTTGCTCAAAACCATGAATTAAAAAAAGAATGGGACACCTATTTCAAATTAAATAACGATCCACGTATCACGCCGATCGGCCATTTCCTTCGTAAATATAGCTTAGATGAATTTCCACAGTTGTTCAACGTTTTAGCAGGCGAAATGAGCCTCATTGGACCTCGTCCTTTTGTTAAAGGAGAAATTGAAGATCTCAACCCTACACTCCTTCCACTTTATGCTCAAGTAAAACCAGGACTAACAGGCTTATGGCAGGTCAGTGGACGCAATGATACAGACAGGCTTGACCGCATGAAAATAGATGTCTGGTATATGCAAAACTGGCATCCAAGTTTGGATATTCTTATTCTTCTGAACACACCTAAAGCTGTTTTAACAGCACGCGGTGCAAAATAAATACGGCCCCTTAGGCCGTATTTTAGGATTTAAGTAATTTTTTTATTTCATCAGCTACAAACTGAACATTTGGACCGATAATAATCTGAGCAGATTTATTATCAGGCTTTAAAATTCCTAAAGCAACACTTTTTATTGTTTGTTCATCAATTTTCGAACTGTCAATCAAACCAAATCGCAAACGCGTTGCACAATAATCAAGCGTACCGATATTGTCATTTCCACCGAGCGCATCAAAAATCCTGCGCGCAATTTCAGAATATTGTCCACCTGTTTCAATTAAAATTTCATCAAAATCATCCTCACGTCCTGGTGTTTGGAGATTAAGCCACTGGATCAACAGGCGAAACAAAACAAAATACACTGCAAAAAACACCAGCCCTTGCAGAAGTAGAAGATACGGCTTGTTGGCCAAGGGAAGGCGCGACGATAAAATAAAGTCTATCAGTCCCGCAGAAAACCCAAAGCCTGCTGTTGCTTGAATCATCGCTGCAATAAATAAGGACAATCCAGTCAGCACAGCATGCAGGACATACAACCCAGGAGCTAGAAACATAAATGAAAACTCTATCGGTTCAGTGACACCGGTGAAAAACGATGCAAATCCAGCTGCAAGCATAATAGATGCAACTTGTTTTTTTCTTTCGGGGTGGGCAGTCGACACAAACGCCAAACAAGCTCCTACCAATCCGAACATCATGATCGGGAAAAAGCCTGCCTGGTACATTCCGGTAACACCTTTGACGCCGTTGCCCGACCAGAAGTTGCCGATATCGTTGATGCCGGCAAGATCAAACCAAAACACTGCATTCAGAGCATGGTGCAGCCCGACTGGAAGAAGAATACGGTTGAGAAAACCGTAAATCCCGGCCCCAGCCGCACCGAGTTTGGAAATAGCAATCCCAAATACTACCAATCCTGAAAACACAGCTGGCCACACATACATCAGCAAAAACGAAACCAGCACCATCACAGCTGCAGTAATAATGGGAGCCAGCCGTTTGCCGGAAAAAAACGCCAAAGCAGCAGGCAGCTCGGTGCGGTAGAAGTGGTTGTAAATTTCGGCAGAGATAATACCGCACAAAATTCCAATGAATTGGTTTTGAATCTTGCCAAAAGCCAGCGACACTTCTTCAAGAGGAATCCCCTTCAGCTGGGCTACCACAGCCGGAGATAACAGCGTTGTCACTACAAGCCAAGCCGTCAAACCCGTAAGAGCCGCAGCTCCGTCACGGTCTTTGGCCATACCATAGGCAACGCCTACAGCAAATAAAATCCCCATATTATCGATCAACGAAGCCCCTGATTTGATCAGAAGTGCCGCAAAAATATTATTTCCCCCCCAAGACACCGGATCAATCCAGTAGCCAATGCCCATCAAAACTGCCGCAGCAGGCAGTACAGCAACAGGCACCATTAACGACTTTCCTATACGCTGAAGATATCCAAACATATTGCCTCCTTAAACATGAGTATAAAGTTTATTTCTTTCCATAAAGCTAAAAAAATTCTTATTTATTTTCAATTTATTCCGACATAAATCAAATACTTTTCCTTAATATAACATAAAAGATTGACATAAAGCAATAAAATAATATAGAATAAATTATACTATATTTTGGACAATCATAGGTGCAAAATAATACGAAAAAATCAACGATTTTGTTCATGACTACTTCAAGTATCGGATTACTGGGATGGGAATTACTCAAAGAGTCAAAAAATATAAAAGATACTGTAGTATCTTCAGAAAATCAGCAATCAGACACAGCTTCTCTCCCTCCTTTCTTCTCTCAGCAAGAGTTTTACATTAAAGATTTAAAGTCATATGTTCTTATTTATTGGAATGGTCAAATAAGTAAAGAGGTTCGAGATGTAGCATCAATTGCCGGAAAAGCGAAAATATTTAAAACTTATACTTTTTACAAAACTATAAGAATATCTAGAGCTGCTTATACCCATGCTCATCTTTATATTATGGATGCTACATTTTCTCAATCAAATAGTTTGGGAAATTATAAAGTTACATTAGAATTTTTTCCGTCAAAAATCGCAAATACTAGAGAAGTCCTTATGAAAGCATTTTCTGACGGTTATCAATCTGATATTGCTTACCGTAGATAAGCTTAAAGCTTGATTAGGGCTTATTAAAACAATAAGCTTTTAATATTTTGCATCTTAGGATATCGTTTCAATTACTATATCCAATAAAATTATTATTTAAATTTCAAAAATCTAGATATTTATGGAAGTTTAGGTCATGAAAAAAATAGTAATATTTTTTCTCTTAGCAGGGTGTGAATCTGCCAGTTTTAATAACACAGAGGCACTAGACAAATCAAATATGTCAGTAAATTCAGCTGGTTCATTAAATAATCCGCCAGTTCTGTCACAACAAGAATTGGATAAATTATGGATCAGCAACTTACAATCTACAGATATTTATTATTGGGATGGTTTTTCTGGTTCTACTAAAAAAGCTACCATATCAACCAGAGGTAGTTTTTCCACTACTAATAATAAGTCTGTAATGGAATAATGACTTAATTAAAGCAAATAGTAGTACAGAAGCTCTTTACTGTTATTTCTTCAATAATCAAAGTATGGGAGTAGTATTTCAGAGAACAGGTCTTTTGAACATTACTACTCAACACCCTGGTGCTGCTCTTTTTCATTCCTATAAAGAAGTTGTTGTACTAACTTATACAAACAATAGTAGTATTCCAGGTCTGGATGGTTTTAAAACCGATGTTCTTTACCGCAATCCCTAACAACAAGCATATTCTTGTAAAAAATAAACAAAAACCTGTATTTTGCATATAAATATAAGAAATATACAAATAATGCTTGACTTAAAATAGGAAAAATGTTATAATATATTTTACCTCTAAATATTAGAGGTCGATTTGAAACAAGTACTAATTTTATTAATCCCAGATATGTGATTATCTAACTGTCAGGTATTTAAATATTTGAATACTAATTCTGATCAAACGGAAGGAATAGAGTTAATTTTTACGCAGGACGAACTTAAAGAACTTAGACCGGCAATTTAAATGCCAGGGGTAATTATCGCTTTGGTACATTCAATGAAAAGAACTCCTATAGACAGCTCATTAGGCTTTACCATTAGAATAAAATAAGTAGTATTTTTAAACAGGTTTTTTATTTTACAAATGCTATAAGTGCTACTAAAGCAACATATCATGTTTTCTCGCATTATAATGACAATACCTTTAAAGGGCCTGATCTTGTAACCCCAGAAATTGCTCCAACTGGTTCCATATATTTTTCAGAAGAAATTACGATGAAAGATTCATGAGGTATACCTGTTTTACCAATTTTTGGTCGTGACTTCAACAAAGATTTAGGGGAATCTCAAGCTCAGTTTGATAAAAGTTGGCTTAGTAACTTAAGAGATACTGATGAATTATTACCATTATAATAACAATTATTCTACTATGAATTATATGGATCGTAACACCAGGTACTTTTATCTCCCTATAAAATTAGACGATATGGGTAAGCAAAATTCAGAATTTCATTATTTCAAAAAAGCTATAAGCGATAGTAAAGCTGTATACAGATTATTCATAATACAATATGTATGACAAACCTATTTTTACTTATGCTCCTATGGATATAATTTTAAAAATCACTCTTTTTACATATTCCATATTTTCAGAAGTGGCCAACAAAACTTATAATATTTTATATTGTCGCGTAACACCTTATACAACAATAAATAAAGGAGATCGATTTGAAACAAGTATTAATTTTATTAATCCTGAGTATAGGATTATCTAGATGTGAAGTAGTACAAGACCTAAAAAATAATAATCCTGAAAATAATATCAGAAGTCTGGAAAATCAAAACCCTCAAAGCCCAATTCCTCCCTTACCAACACAAGGAGAGCTTAATAAACAATGGACAGATAATTTAAAATCTACGACTAACTACTATTGGAATTGGAATGTATATTCTAAATTAGAAAATAATGAAATAATACATGGAAGCTTTACACTAAAAAGAGATGTCAAAACAACTTGTTCGTGGTTGGATAGAACAGAAACCACTTACAGATTTATACGTGCAATAAGTGCCTCTAAGGCAGAATATGAAGTTTATACTGCAGCATACAAAGGTAAGACTATTACTGCTTTTTTTAAGGAGCAAAAGATTATTCTCGAAATTAATCCTTGGAATTATTATACTAGATTTACAGAAGCAGTCCAAGGAAGTTATCCTTCTGTTCCAAACTTTGGAACTGACATTTTATATAGACGTCCATAAACACCTGCCCTTATATAAAAAACCGGAATTATCCGGTTTTTTATTAGCACTGTTGTATTATTGCGAAAAATCGAAAAAAGCTATAATTTATACAAACACATTTTGGAGTGCTTATGAGTAATGAATTCTTGAACGATGGTATTAGTCCATCCTATTTTGAAAACGAACTTGAAACCTCCTATCTAAATTACGCTTACAGTGTCATTACTGGCCGTGCTATTCCTGATGCCCGTGATGGTCTCAAGCCTGTACACCGTCGTATTTTATTTTCTATGCATGAATTAGGAATCTTATACGACAAACAGACACGTAAATGCGCCCGTGTTGTGGGAGATGTTTTGGGGAAATATCATCCTCATGGTGATACATCTGTTTATAATGCAGCAGTGAGGATGGCTCAAGACTTTTCAACACGGTATCCTTTGATTATCGGACAAGGAAATTTTGGTTCAATTGACAACGATCCTCCCGCTGCTATGCGCTACACCGAAGCAAAATTATCTAAAGTGGCATATTATATGCTCAACGATCTCGAAAAAGACACCGTTGACTTTCGTCCGAACTTCGACGACACACTTGAAGAGCCCATGGTACTACCAGGGATGTTTCCACAGCTACTTTGTAATGGTACTGAAGGAATTGCCGTAGGGTTTGCCACTGGCATTCCACCTCACAATCTTAAAGAAATTGTTAGTGCGACTTCAGCTTATCTGGATAACGAGCATATTACACTCGATGAACTTATGAAACATATTCAAGGTCCTGACTTCCCGACAGGTGGATGCATTACCAACCGCTCAAATTTAAGAAATATTTATGAAACAGGACAGGGTTCGATTCGTGTTGCTGGTTCGATCCATTGGGAAGAAAAATCTCATTCATTAGTGATCACAGAAATTCCCTATCAAACAATTAAATCACGGATTGTTGCAGAAATTGTGGCCTTGATTGCTGACGAAAAAAACAAATACGCCAATACATTAAGACATATTAAAGAAGTCCGAGACGAATCATCAAAAACCGGTATGCGGATTACGGTTGAACTGGGCAAAACAGGAGATGAAAGCATTGCCAATACAATCAAATCTATTCTATACAAAGAAACGCGTTTAGAGATTAATATTTCTGTAAACATGGTATCGCTGCGCGAAAATAGGCCAGAACTTTTAGGACTGAAAACATTAATCGGCTCATTTGCTGAACATCGAAGGATTGTAGTCGACCGTAGACACCGTTTTGTCAAGCGCAAAGCCGAAGAACGTTTACATATTGTCAACGGGCTCCTGATCGCACAAGAAAATATCGATGAAGTTATCAAAACAATCCGTGGTTCAGCTGACACAAAAACAGCAAAAGATAGTCTGATGAGCCAATTCTTGCTTTCGGAAACACAATCTCAAGCAATTCTTGAAATGCGCCTACAACGTTTGACCAGTATGGAAGTGGACAGGCTTAAGGAAGAAAAAATTAAGCTCACTGAACAAATAAAAGAACTTACGGAGCTTTTGGAAAACTCAGATAAACGCGATGCGTTAATTAAAAAAGAACTTGCAGACATGTGTGCAGACATCGGTGATGGAAGGCGTACTGTTTTCGGTAACACGGATGTACCACAATTAGACAACGAAGAATTTATCGAAAACAAATCTATGCACTTGGCAATTTCACATCAAGGGTATTTGTTTGTAGAAATCGAGCCTTCCAATAAAACGATCGGCCGCGGCAGCAAACGAACAGGTAACGCCACAGGAGGCCGAAAATTAGGCGAAGAAGATTATATTATTGCCTCAGCAGCTTGTAACATTAAAGATACAATTTTATTTTTTACTTCCGATGGAAAAGCATACTCGGTAAAAGGCTACGAAATAGCAGGCTATAGCAATGGATTACAAGTACGTCATACTAACAGTGTTCCCCGTTTGGAATCGATTGAAGGAGATATTGCCGCCGTAATGTTTGTAGACCGCTTTGATGACCAGCACTATATCGTATTTGCCAGCAAATTCGGACAAGGGGTACGGATTCCGTTAAGCTTGTTTGGAAATATTTCACGCTCGGGAGTCATTGCACTCAAACTGAAACCGGGAGATGAATTGATGTCAGCGGTTAAAACTACCGGAAATGATACACTTTTATTCGTCAAACGCAAAGGTAAAGGCTTCAAGCTAGATGAGAAATTGTTTACACCACATAACCGTGGAGCTATGGGGGAACGTGCTATCAGAGTTGAGGATGAACAGGATTCGGTTATTGGTATGGCAGTCGACGAAAGTGATAAAAATGTTTTATTTGTATCACAGACCGGACGCGGACGCCGGGTAAATCCCAAAGATTTTTCGCAGTTGACTAATCGGGGCGGCAAGGGTTATAAGCTTATCAACCTTCGCGACGGCGAATTTATTACTGATTTTGCTTATGTAAAAGAAAATGAATCGGTATTTATCGTCTCAAAGGCAGGGCAGCGTGCTACCCTAAAAGCTTCTGATGTTACGAATTATGCATCACAGCTGCTGGTAATGAAAGTGGACGATGAAATTACTGCATTATCAGTAGTTCCACCCGAGGACCTCGAACTTAAAGAATCCAAAGCAATGACTGATCAGCAAAATCACGGTAGCGATTCACTTTACGAATAAAAATGCGTTAAAATTTGCGGATTGTCTAAAAATTTTCTATCTTATATAAGGAGAAGCAATGAAAAAAAATTATGCAGCCCTGCTATCCATTATTTTCTGCTGGGAGGTTCCCATGTCCGCTCAAAACAAAATTGAAACAGCAACACTTGCAGGAGGTTGCTTCTGGTGTATCGAGTCAGATTTAAAAAATCTAGACGGAATAATCAGTGTTACCTCAGGCTACACAGGTGGAAACACTAAAAATCCAACTTATGAACAAGTTAACACAGGTACTACAGGACACCGAGAAGCAGTTCAAGTGCTGTTCAATCCAGATCAAATCTCCTATCAAATGCTTCTTAATGCATACTTCAGGCTTATTGATCCTACGGATGCAGGTGGCTCGTTTGTTGATAGAGGAAATCAATATGCTCCTGCCATTTTTTACCATAGCGATCAACAAAAAATCGTTGCAGAGAGTGCTATCTATACTCTCGAAAATTCGGGACATTTTAATAAGCCAATTGCCGTGAAGATTGAACAATTTGAAAAATTTTATCCGGGTGAAGACTATCATCAGGATTACAAGAAAAAAAATCCTTTTCATTACAATTTATATCGAGAAAATTCAGGACGTAACCAATATATCTGCGAAGTTTGGAACAAAATTCCGCAAGCGTTGCTGCTGACCAACAAACCATTTTTTCATAGCATTATACTGGAATATTTTACACGCTTTTCAGAATTTGAAAAACCTTCTCAGGAAGAACTTAAACAAAAACTCAGTCTTCTGGCCTACAAAGTAACACAAGAAAACGAGACGGAACCAGCATTTTCTGAAGGGAATTTCCACAATAATAAAGAACGAGGTTTATATGTTGATGTGGTGTCAGGGGAACCTTTATTTTCTTCGGCAGATAAGTTTGATTCAGGAACAGGGTGGCCAAGTTTTTCTCGTCCGATCGACAATTATTTTATTGTAAAAAAACCTGATTATTCATTTTTTATGCACCGAACAGAAGTGAGATCGCGATTTGGAGATTCGCATTTAGGCCATGTTTTTAATGATGGACCCGAAGGAATCCGCTATTGTATTAACGGCGCTGCATTACGCTTCATTCCTTATGAAGACATGGAAGCTGAAGGCTATAAAGATTTTCTTGTATTTGTTTAATAAAGGAAAAATTATGCCCAAAAAGCTGATTATTTTTGACCTCTACAACACATTGATTGTTGATCCAAACATTGAAGAACGGCATCTTTACCGATTGAACGCGATTTGGTCTATTATTGAAAAATCTGGATACCCAGTGCATTTTAGTGATTTGATCGCAGCTCAAGACCATGCCAAAGAACAATTGATCGCTAATCAGCACGATTATTTCAGTATCAGTGTTTTTGAGCAGGTACGTCTTATTTGTAACTATTTAGGGATCAGCGATATTGCTACGATAAAAAAAATTTACGATATTTGGGCTTTTGCATCCATTCAGATTGCGCCGGAACCCATACAAAACGTACGTGAAGGGCTTGAACTGCTTCGGGGAAACGGCAGAAAAACTGCATTAATTTCTAATACGGCTTCAACACCTGGAATTTCATTACGATTTCTGTTACTCGAGCGCAAACTTTATGAACTTTTCGATGATCTTGTTTTTTCAGATGAGTTCGGGTTTATGAAGCCTAAACTTTTAATTTTTTCACGGGTTTTAGAACGTATGGAAACAGATCCAAAAGATGCCGTTTTCATAGGTGACCACCACCATTACGACAAATTTGGCGCCCAGTCTGCAGGCATCGAATATATCGAAATGAATCCGCACCTTGATTTTCTTAACATTGTCGCAAAAGTACTTAGTTTGTAGCGAAAAATTTTAAATTATGTTATAATCAGGGAAAATACAAAGGAGCATTCCTTGAAAGACAAAATTTCCGCGCTGCTAACAAAAAGTATTCAAAATCTCCCAGTTAAACATGAAGGTGATTTATTTAAGATTTCTGTTGGAGATACAGTTATTATAATAACTTTCAAAAATAAAGAAGCTCATATTAGTATTAATAATACGCAAGATATTCAAATATTAAATTTCGAAGCTGGTGAAGAAAAATTTTTTACCGGTCAAAAAGGTCTTTTCAAAGTTCTTGAAGGATACCTCAAACAAATTTCTGATAAACGCTCTTTTGGTCAACTTTTATCGTCTTGGAAAAATAATATTAACGGAATTCTGGAAGAAAAACGGCAGCAGCTTAACGAACATCGGATCCAAGAGAAGATTGCTCTTTCGTATCCCGAAGTAACGTTAGCTGTTCCGGAAATAGAACTCGGATATGAACATTTTTTAAATAAAATTCAAGATGAAATGTTAGCAGTATTTCAAAGTATGGGGTATACTCCCGTATACGAACGTGAACTTGAAGATGAATATCACAATTTTGAAGCACTTAATATTGATGCTGGCCATCCTGCACGAGAAGATCATGATTCTTTTTACGTAGGCGAAGGGTACCTCATGCGTACTCACACATCGACTGTGCAGATCCGCAACCTTGAAAAACTAGTACAAACAGGAGGTTCTCCTCCTATTGCTATTGTTTCACCGGGAGTGTGTTACAGGCGTGATGCTGTCGATTCGACACATTTTCCTGTTTTCCGGCAAATGGAAGGATTAGTAGTTGATAAAAATGTTAGTTTTGCTGATCTGAAAGGAACATTGATTGAATGGGCAAAAGCCATGTTTGGTCCGGAAACAAAAATTCGATTGCGACCTGACTATTTTCCTTTTACTGAGCCGTCAGCTGAATTATCAGTATCTTCGCCGGAGTTTTCGAACGGGCGCTGGATTGAATTGCTGGGATGTGGTATGGTTCATCCTCAAGTCCTGCGCAATGTTGGGCTTGATCCGGAAATTTGGCGCGGTTTTGCGTTTGGAACGGGAGTTGAACGTATTGCTATGATCCGCTACGGCTTGCATGACATCCGCATTTTCACTGAAAACGATATCCGCTTTCTCAAGCAATCTCTTTAAGGAACAATGTCATGAAAACAAAAGCAAATTACGAATGGCTATGTAGCTATATTCCGCAACTTAAAGAAAAAACACCACAAGAAGTTGCTGATGCACTAACAGCTTTGGGTGCTGAAACCGAAGAAATCAAAATTTTCGATTTTTCCAATTTAAAATTAGGAAAAATTACCGCTATCGAAGAAAAAAATAACAAAAATTTTTCTGTTATTGAATCGGGGCATCAAAAATATACTGTACCTATCAAGCAAAAAATATCCGTAGGAAATTACATAATTTTCATCTGCCAAGATGATCAAATATATTTACAAAGCTTTGCTAACCTTGGCATTGAAGAAGCGGATCATGAAATTATTGTTTTAAGTAATAATGCTGAACAAGCCGAAAAAGATTTCCAGGTCCTCACCAAATCTGATACATTATACACATTAGAAATACCCGGAAATCGACCTGATTGGCTATCCGTGAAGGGATTAGCACAATCTCTAGCTGTTTACTTAGATTTGGAATTTCACACAGAAATACCTGTGATCTTGAAAGAGACAGAAGAAATATTCCCTATCGAAGTTCAGACCGCTTTATGCACACGTTATAGTATCCGGAAAATTAAGAATATTTCAGTGAAAACTTCTGAAACGCTTATCCAAAAAAGACTGATGCTTCTCGGAATGCGACCTATTAACAGCATCGTAGACACTAGTAATATTGTGATGCTGGGTAACGGACAGCCCACACATGCATTTGATGCTGCGAAAGTTAAGGGACGACTTATTGTACGGACAGCTCAAGGAGGAGAAACAATTACTTTGTTGAACGAAAAAACAATAAATCTTCATCCAGACGATTTAGTAATCTGTGACGAAGAAAAAATTCTTGCTTTGGCAGGGATCATGGGTGGTCTAGATTCGGGAATTTCAAAAGAAACAACAGATATCCTCCTGGAAAGTGGCTGTTTTAATGCAGCAGCCATACGCAGGACATCCAAAAGGCATGGCATTAAAACCGAATCATCTCTTCGTTTTGAAAAAAACATCAGCAGCAGCTTAGTTCAGGAAGCTTCGGATTTGATAACATCGCGGCTCATCAATACAGGTAGCAGTTGTTCGCTCCTTAATGAGATCAATCAAAGTAAGCCTACTTCTGTCATCTCGTTTGATCCGGAAAAAGCTCGTAGTTACTTAGGTGCACCAGATATCGATGATACTTTCATGAAACAAACTTTGCTCAAATTAGGTTGCACTTTGGAAAAAGAAAATGATATCTGGAATATTCGAACTCCAGAAGCTCGGAAAGACCTTAAAGAGGATGTCGATCTTATTGAAGAAATTGCACGTTTTTATGGATACAACAATATTCCTACACACACATACCGGCCAAAAGCTTTTGATTTAAACCCAGAAAAACGTTTTGAAGACAAAATACGTCCTTTGTTGCGCGGTATGGGAATAAGTGAGGCCATTACTATATCATTTCGTAACCCCTGTGAGCGGAATTTTTTTCAAATCCCGGACACTGGAGTTATCAACATTTTAAATCCTTTAAATTCAGATCATACTGAACTTCGCACTCACCTTTTTGACGGACTCCTAAAAAGCATAATTCATAATAAAACAAAAGCATTTGTTAATAGTTGTGCATTTTCAGAGGTCGGGACGGTATTCCGTAAAAATAACCATCATTTTATTGAAGAAAAAAAACTTGCTTTTGCAGTCAGCCGTGAACAAGATCCTTATACAAAGGGAATAACAATTTTGAATAATATTCTTGCATATGCAAAATGCTCGCCTTTGAGTACTGCAATAGACAGCAGAATTTATCCTTTCTTGCATCCCAAAAATTCTTTTGAACTGCAACTGAACAATGAAATTTTAGGATTTTTTGGAGAAATTCATCCTTTAGTGGTAGAAAAAATGGATCTTTCAGATAAAAAAAATTTCCCGGCTCCTGTTACCTGCGAATTAAATCTCGATCTTTTGAAAGCTTCCTACCAAACATTGATAAAAACCATTTCGATCAGCGAATTTCCTCCCGTTTTACGGGATGTAACACTTAGCATTCCGGTAAAAATACAAGGCCGAACACTTATCGAAGAAATAAAAAAAATGCATTCTAATCTCAAAGAAATTGAATTTATCAATATCTTTACAAACGAAAAACTCAAATCCGAGCAGAAAAAAAATATTTCCTTACGCTTGCGTTTTGAAGCAGACAATCAATCTCTCAAAGGCGAAGAAATAGATACTTTTGTCATGAAATTAATTCAAAAAAAATGGTAATTCTTTATTTTTTATACAGTTACTTAATTATTTTACCGAAAATATTTTAGGTTGTTGTTTTTTTAAAAAGATAGTATAATTTTTTGAAAAAGTTTCCAAATGGAGGAGAAAATGAATAAAATCATTGCATTTGCAGTATTAACAATAGGGTTGGCAAGCTGTGGGGTAGAAAAAACTGCAAGCAAAAAATTCGGTGTGTCGCTTTATAAATTTGATGATGTATTTATTTCTAGTGTAGGTAAGGCGATTCAAGCTAGAAAAACAGAAACCGGTAGCAGTGCAACCGTTAATCTTTCTGATGCACAAGGGCAACAAGCTACTCAAAATGATTCTGTGGATACTTATATTGCTCAAGGATACAACGCTCTTGGAATTAATATGGTGGACCGCACGGCAGCATCAGTTATTATCGAGAAAGCTAAAGCTGCCGATATTCCTATTGTTTTCTTCAACAGAGAGCCAGTAACAGCAGATATGAATTCTTGGGACAAGCTTTATTATGTAGGTGCACGCGCTGAAGAATCCGGCCGTATTCAAGGAGAAATTGCTGCAGCATATTTCAAAAATGATCCTAAAGTTGATAAAAATGGTGATGGAATTTTACAATATGTGATAATCGAAGGTGAGCCTGGACATCAAGATGCTATACTCCGTACTGAACATTCTATCAAAGCTTTGCAAGATGCTGGTGTTAAAGTGCAAAAATTAGCTTCTGATACCGGCATGTGGCAGCGTGTCAACGGACAGGAAAAAATGGCTGCTTGGTTGACTGCTTACGGAGACCAAATTGAACTTGTGCTTGCTAATAACGATGATATGGCTTTAGGAGCTATTGAAGCCCTAAGAGCTGCAGGATATTTTACAGGAGAAAAATTTATTCCAGTAATTGGAGTAGATGCTTCAGCACCAGCATTGGATTCTATAAAAAATAATCTTTTATATGCTACTGTTCTCAATAATGCGCGTATACAAGGTTATGCTGTTTTTGATTTGATGGATGCACTGGTATCAGATAAAGATGTAAATAGTCTCGGTTATGAAATCACCGATGGAAAATATATTTGGGTACCCTACGTTGCAGTAACTAGAGACAATTATAAAGAATTCCAATAACCAGCTTGGGACGCGCCTAATGGAAAAACTTTATGCATTAGAAGTTCAAGATTTATATAAATCATTTCCTGGTGTTCAGGCTTTGAAAGGCATACAATTTCAATTAGGCCTCTCCGAAGTTCATGCTCTTGTAGGCGAAAACGGTGCTGGAAAATCGACATTAATGAAGTGCTTATTTGGCATCGAGCAGCCAGATAGTGGAGATATTTTCATTGATGGTTCTAAAATGCAGTTTAAGAACAGCAGTGAAGCACTTGCCGCAGGAATTTCCATGATTCATCAAGAACTGCATCCTATTCCTTACCGCACTGTTGCAGAAAATATCTGGTTGGGCCGTTATCCTACTCATTTTTTACCGGGAGTAGTCGATGAAAATAAAATGAATGTCGATACTCAAAAATTATTTGACTTTCTTAATATTTCAATAAATCCTAAGACATTAGTTGCTAATTTATCAGTTTCACAAATACAAATGATGGAAATAGCTAAAGCGATTTCTTACAAAGCAAAAATTATTTTTATGGATGAGCCTACATCTTCATTAACAGACAACGAAGTTATTCAGCTTTTCAAAATGATACGTTCGCTCAAACAGCAGGGCGTATCTATTGTTTATGTTTCGCATAAAATGGAAGAAATTAAAGAAATTTGTGATGCCGTAACCATTATGCGTGATGGAGAATACATTGGCCGCTGGAATATTGACGAATTAAGTATAGACGAAATTATCAGTAAAATGGTAGGACGACAGCTTGGTAATCGATTTCCAGAGAAAACATATCAGCCTCAAAAAGAACCTATTATGCATATTAAGGATTTCGAATCACGTATTCCCAATTCCTTTAAAAAACTGTCTTTCGTGCTCAACAAAGGAGAAATATTGGGAATAGGAGGTTTGGTAGGAGCACAGAGAACGGAACTTATAGAAAGTATTTTTGGATTAAGGCCGGCAAAAGGTGAAATTATTATTAAAGGCGAAAAAAAATCCATTAATAACTCTATCGATGCTATTAATTCAGGACTTGCCCTGCTTACTGAAGAAAGACGTACCACAGGAATTTTAGGATGCCTGTCCATAGAACATAATGTTATGATAGCTTCATATCCGAAATTATCTTTTAAAGGGTTTATTACAAATAATAAGAAAAATCTTGATGCTACAAACAATTACATTAATAAATTAAACATTAAAACTCCTCATGCAAAAAGTTTAATTGCCAATCTTTCAGGCGGTAATCAACAAAAAGCACTGATTGCTCGTTGGTTATTAACAGATCCAGATATTCTGATTCTTGATGAACCTACCCGTGGTATCGATGTAGGAGCAAAATATGAAGTTTATAATCTCATGTATGCACTAGCTGCAGAAGGTAAAAGTATTATTATGATTTCTTCAGAAATGCCGGAACTTATGGGAGTATCTGATAGAATTATGGTTATGAGCAATGGCTTTATCAGCGGCATCATCGAAAAAGAAGAATTTGATCAAGAAAAAATTATGGCGCTTGCCACTGCATTTTTGTAAAAAGGAGTTTCCCATGCCACAATACCTGCCTATAAAAAATATTTCACAAGCTTTTCAAAAAGGTGGAATCTATTTTGTTCTTATTTTTCTCGTTTTGGGGACCGGTATTATTGAACCGTCATTTCTCTCAATAATAAATCTTAAAAATGTTCTACAAATTTCTGCCGTTCGTGTTATCATTGCACTAGGAGTAGGAAGTATCCTAATTACACGAGGCACTGATCTATCTTCTGGGAGAATTGTTGGTCTTACTGCTTGTATTGCAGCTTCTCTTATGCAAAAACCTGATTATGCTTATAAAATGTTTCCAGACCTCCCTATACTCCCTTTAATTGCTCCTATTATCGCTGTGATTGTTGTTGGTCTTTTTATCGGAACAGCTAATGGGTTAATTATTTCAACTTTTCAAATTCCTCCTTTTATTGCAACTTTAGGAATGATGGTTATTGTATATGGTTTATCTTCTTTATACACAAATGCCCAACCTATTGGCGGCTTGAGGCAGGATTTCACTAATATTGCTACTGGTTCAACTCTTAACATTCCCAATTTAATATTGATTTCTGGAGTCATTATAGCAACTATTTGGTTCCTGCTCAATAAAACAGTACTAGGAAAATACATTTACAGCATCGGCAGTAACACAGCAGCAGCTTTAGTCTCAGGAGTCAACGTTAAATCAACAATTATTAAAACCTATGCATTAGGTGGTGCTTTATACGGATTAGCAGGGTTGCTTCTCGCAGCACGCACAGGTGGCGCCACAAATAATTACGCTACAATGTATGAATTAGACGCAATCGCAGCTTGCACTATAGGAGGTGTTTCAACAGCAGGAGGAATTGGTACTGTTAGTGGAATTGTTACAGGAGTTCTTATTTTCGAAGTTCTCAATAACGGTCTTGTCATTTTAGGAGTGTCCCCTTATTGGCAACAAATTATTAAAGGAGTTATTATTATTGCAGCTATTGCCTTCGATACAAGAAAATATATTAATGCAAAAAGATAAATCTTATAAAAATTTAGCAAAATCGTTAATAAAACTTTTAAAGTCTTCGTTTCTTTTGAAAACACCACAATCTTTAAGAACATCATAGAAAATATATGCTACTTCGGTATGCAGTATATTTTCTATGTTTTCTTCAGTAAAAGTATATTTTTTTGCTAAATCTCTCATCCAAGGGATATGCTTTTGTACTAAAGAATCTTTTTCGGCTGATTTGATACTTTTCTCAACAAGATATTTTTTAACATGTTTTAACTCTTCTAACAAACGACCTGGTAAAATCGCCAGTCCTAAAACTTCTATCAAACCAATATTTTCTTTTTTAATATGATGGCGTTCTAGGTGAGGATGAAAAATACCTAAAGGGTGCTTTTCATCGGTACGGTTGTTTCTAAGAGCTAAGTCTAACTGAAATATTTCACCTTTTTTTCTTCCAATCGGGGTAATAGTATTATGAGGTTTTGTATCCGTGTAAGCCAAAATATCCAATTTGGGATTAGAATACTCCCGCCAATAATCAAAAAGTTTAACAGCACTATCCGTTAATACTTTAGGATCTTTCGATAAAAAACGTACAACACTTACAGGCCAATTCAATAATTGAACTTCTAGACCATCCTTTTGAAATTGATGAAAATTTTGAGTTCTGTCTAAGGGAAATTCATGTTCCCCTGCTTGAAAATGATCATGAAATAGAATAGATCCCCCAACAATAGGTAAATCAGCATTAGACCCAATAAAATAATGAGGAAATTTCTCTAAAAAAGCAAAAATACGCTTAAAAGTATCAACTGAAATTTTCATAGGACGATGTTCTTCCGATAACAAAACACTATGCTGATTAAAATAAACATAAGGAGAAAATTGAAAAAACCATTCTTCTCCTTCTAATTCTATTGAAATAAGGCGTAAATTCTGACGTGCAGGACGATTTAGTGTCCCTGCATAGCCTTCATTTTCTTTACATAAAAGACATTGTGGATAATCAGAAGAAATTTCATTTTTTGCCAATGCAATAGCAATAGGATCTTTTTCCGGCTTGGATAAATTTACCGTGATATCCAATTCCCCACAATCTGTCATAGCAGACCAAGCAATATTTCTTTTTATTCTGTTCATACGGACATAATTACTAGCTATAGAAAATTGATAAAAATTATCCATTGCTAATTTCGGAGATACTCTATAGTCGTCATTGAAACGATCCTGAATAAAATGAGGCATCGGACAAAGACAACCCATGATTGCCGTATCCATCAGATCAGCATAATCAGGATGTGTCGATGTTAAAACCCCATTTTGTACGGCCAGTTCAAGCAACGGAACTAATAAGTCATCAATATTATCTGAAGGATGAGCAGCTGGAAGAAGTTCAGGATTTTTAATTTTAAGGAGTGCAGAAATCTGATTACGACAGAAATTCTTATCACGCTCCATAATCAAACCATTTTTAATGGCATAATTAAGCAGATTTTCTAACATAATGCAACTCCCTATTTTATTGGACTAAAAATTCTGGTTTTAAGCCTACAGTCTTCTGATATTCAGAAGAAATAAAACTTTTAAACACCTCTTTAATACCCCGAGGAACTAAAGCAATAACACAACCACCAAAACCAGCGCCTGTCATTCGAGCACCTAGCACTCCATCAAAATTTCGAGCAAGTTCTGCAAGTTTATCTAATTCGTATCCTGTTACTTCATAGTCGTCTCTCAAAGAAGCATGTGATTTATTTAAAAGCTTGCCAAAAGAAAATAAATCATTTTCTATTAAAAAATTCCGTGCTTGAAATGTACGTTGATTTTCCGTAAAAACATGACGAACCCTTTTTTGAAGTGTATCGCTTAAAAGATGTCGATGGCTGTTAAAAATTTCATCATCTAAAGCAGATAGCGATTCTATAGGTATATGTTTTTGCAACATAGTAAGTGCAAACTCACATTCCTGTCGGCGCTCATTATATTTTGATTCGTTTAATGCGCGAGGTTTTTTAGAGTTAATAATCACAAGACAATAGTCACCAAAATTCAATGGTATATATTCATACTGAAGAGTTTCACAGTTCAGAAGAATAGCATGATTTTTTTTGCCCATAGATGATGCAAATTGATCCATAATTCCACATTGGGTTCCCGCAAAATGTTCTGCTTTTTGAGCAATCAGAGCTTTTTCTATGCCATCCAAACCTAAGGAAAATAAATTATTAAGCGCATCAATAAACACAACTCCCAGTGACGCTGATGAAGAAAGCCCAGAACCATGAGGAATATCACCATACACCAAAACATTAAATCCATGAGGAATATGTATATTTTTTTGCTTCAAACTATTAAGTACACCCATTAAATAATTAGCCCAATGAAGAGATTCTTTATTATTGATCATAGAAATATCAGTTTCTAAAATGCCTAAATTTTCAAAATTTAAAGACATAAAAGAAGCGTTTTGATCGAAACGGGGTGCAATAGCAAGATAAGTGCCAACTGAAAGAGGAACCGGCAGCACACAACCTCCATTATAATCCGTATGCTCACCAATAAGATTAACACGCCCGGGTGCAAAATGTTGTGCTTGAGGTGAGGTATTGTAAAACTGTTGAAAAGAAGCTGATAAATCCATAACATCCTTCTATTGTTTAGATTTAAATAAATATTCAGAAAGTATCATAGTAAATGCATTAGCTAAAAATCCTGGCAAAAGCTCATATAAAAAACTGTCATATTTCAAAAATTTCCAAAGAAACAACACAAGAAGACCCGAAATCATACCGAAAAAAACACTTTTTGCTTTGATTTCAGGTTTGTAAAGAAGCACAATAACAACAGGACTAAAGACCACACCAAAACCAGCCCACGCATAAGACACCAAAGAAAAAACTTTTAACTGAGGATTCAAAGCTAATCCCAAAGCTAATAAAGAAATCAAAATAACACTTAAGCGACCTATTGTAATTAATTCGTGTTCGGAAGCATCTTTCCGAACAAGGCGGTAAAAATCTTCAGTAAGCGTCGTAGATGACACTAAAAGTTGCGAATCTATTGTTGACATGATTGCAGAAAGAATCGCTGCAAGTAAAATCCCTCCCAGCCAAGGATTGAATAATTGTTGCACAGACATAATAAAAACAAGCTCCGAATCACCACGAAGCTGATTAATATTTTGGAATAAACCAATACCAGTCAATCCTATAGCAACAGAACCAAATAATGAAATAATAACCCAAATCATTGCAATATTTTGTGCTTTGGATAGCTCTTTGAGAGAAGAGACACTCATAAAACGTGCTAAAATATGCGGCTGTCCGAAATATCCCAATCCCCAGGACAACGACGATAACACTCCCAATAGTGTAACCCTATCAAACAGATTTCGGGAAATATTTTTTTCAAGCAAAACTTCAGATAAACTCTGCCAGCCTCCAACCACATTATAAGCAAAAATAGGAACCATAATAATTGCAAAAAACATAATAATTCCCTGAAAAAAGTCGGTCCAAACAGATGCAAGATAACCACCCAAAAATGTATAAAAAACAATAGTAAACATGCCAATAATAACAGCAGTATAATAGTTGAGTCCAAAAACACTTTCAAAAAGTTTTCCAGCAGCAACTAAACCGGAAGAAGCATAAATTGTGAAGAAAAATAAAATAACAATAGCAGAAAAGTTTTTTATCATGCCGTTTGAATTGTGAAGTTTTTTTTGAAAAAACATAGGAAGGGTTATGGTTTGAGTTTCTTCAGTAGCAATACGCAGTTTTGGTGCAATAAAGTGCCAATTAAGAAAAGTTCCTATAATAAGTCCGATAGCAATCCACATTTGATTGACACCAAAAAGATAAACAGCTCCAGGTAAGCCTAAAAGCAACCAGCCACTCATATCACTAGCTTGAGCAGAAAGAGCAGTTACCCAAGCACCAACACCTCGACCGCCAAGAAGATATTGTTCTAAATTGCTAGTTTTGAAATAAAAATAAATACCAACACTCATCAAAAAAATCAAGTATACTAAAAAAGTCACTAAAAATGCTGTGCTCATGAAAACAGCCCCTACCCTTTTCCATTCTACCACACATCATAACATTAATTAGCAAATGATTCAAGTATTAACTTTTGCCATTCTTGAGCTTGGTGGACCATTGGGCTAGAAGGAAATTGCTCTGTAAGCGTTCGGAAAGAATTGAGAGCTCGTTCGGGATTATCCTGTTCAAAGTGTATCTTACCCAGTCGAAATAGTGCATCTGGATCATAAAATTTATCATCGTTATCAAGAATTTGCTCTAATATTGTTACAGCCTTTTTGAGGTCTTTTTTTTGAATATAAATATCAGCAATTTGAAGTCTCGCAAAATCAGCATCTTGAGTGCCTGGAAAGCGCGCAGCAATATTTTGATAAAAATTAACAGCTGAATCTAAATATCCCCGTGCAGCTAAACTAGAAGCTTGAAGTTTCGATTCTCTGATAAATGCCTCTTTAACATAAGAAAAATTTTGAGAAGCTGGATAAAGATCCAGAAAATTTGCAAAAGTATTAATTGTTTCAGGACGCATCTCCTGCGCTGCATAAAGATCTGCCCTCCCTAAAACTCCATTTTCTCCAATAACATTATTAAAATATGAAGCTGCATTTTTAAAATCTTTGTTATGGATCATAATATAACCTAAGTAAAAAGCTAACATAGATTTAGAAGGCTCTGAAGCACGGAAGTAAGCCTGTTCAAGATAAGATTGAATAAAAGAATCATATTGTTTTTGTTCGCGTGCAATTGATCCCAGCAAAAGTACTGCATCCGTAAAATCTTTGTTCTCTAATTCGTTTTCACTTAAAACTTTTTTTATGTAAGCTAAAGCACCAGCGGAATCTCCGCGTTTATACATAAGATTAGCGCCAATAATACGAACTCTGTTTTGTAAAGGATTACTTGAATAATTTGCAAGAAAATCCGTAATCAATCGCGAGGCTAGTTTATCATCACCCAGATCGTATGCAATAAAAATTTTTTCGGCTTCTTTTTCACTGGGATCCGAATCATTCGTTATTGTTTCTAATTTTGGAACTGAAATTTCTGGCCGAATAAGTACCGGTGTTAAAGGTTTCTGGAACTCTTTAAATTTACGAAGCGCATTTTTTAAATCCTGGTAAAAAAATAAACTCAAAAATATTCCTGTTGCTGTAAAAAATATTAATAGACACAGCATCGCCAAACCGCTTTGATTTAAAGAATTTCTACCGGCATATGAATAATTTCTTCTCATAATTCACCTTTCTAGGATGCTTCCCGCAAGTGGCGCTGAAGTATTTTTTCTGCAGAAAGCTCCATCCATAATTTTGCTTCAGGAATATGCATACTTGTCGCTGTTAAAAACACTGAAAAAGCTTCTCTATATGCGCCAAGATGATAGTAAGACTGACCCAATAACATCAAGCCACGTGGATCACGAGGGGATAAAACTAGAAGATATACTGCTTCAGCATAGCGCTCTTCTTGAACTGCTTTTATACCTTCGCGCAGCGCTAAATTTTGTTCAGGATATAACCATTTGCTCTGAACTGAATCATATTGCTGTCCTAACACATCAGGAACACTACTACGCCACTGTGTTATCTTTTCCTGCCAAAGGTCAGCGTTGTCACGAAGCCAAAATTCAAAAGATTTCAACCAAGTTTCAGGTGGGTTTTGATCTAATGTTGGTACTTTTTCAATAATAATATCATCATAATATTGCCGGATTTTTTCTATACGCTCCTTTGGGGGAATTTGCTGAGGGAATTCATAAACATAAGGATCAACAAATTCACACTGCTTGGGTGTTCTGTCAGTAAAAGGTGTCTGTATTTTTTGCGAACTATCGAAATTAACTGTACCTAAAACAGGTTGAATATTGATTTTCTTTGGATTCAGATTGTTAAATTTATCAGAAACCCCTCGAGCAAGTTGAAAAGCTTTAATTTCTTGTTTTAAGTTAGCTTGTATTTCGTGCCAATCATCTTGTATTTTTTGCAAATCTATGAATAATTCCTTTTCACGAAGAATTCGTTTATTAGAAATACTGCGTACAAAAGCCTTCGTATCAAACTCTAGTAAACGAATTTGATCTCTGTCTTTGAAAAAACTATCTAACTCTCTTTTAAAAGTTTTCCTATCGATATTATCCAATCTCAACAATCGGTCGCGCATTTTTTCATGCAAAACAATTCTATTTTCGATAACAGCAATATCTTTTAAGAAATTTTTATAATCTGCCCGAGCGTCCTGAAGAAACTTGCGTTCTATCTCTTCCTGAAGGCTAATATTCTGCTCGAAAGCCTTGCGAATCTTTGATTCAAAGTTACTTTCATTTCTTATACGTCCCGCTCTAAAAATCTGTCCCTGTTGAAGAAAATAATTACCATCTGTACTATTAGTAATATCTTCAGGAGTCAAAGGAGTAATATTAAAGGGTTGCTCGATAGTTTTTTGTGGCAAAGTAGGAGCAGGACTACTTCTTCTAATAGGAGCAATTTGAAGATTCGATAAAGTTTGTTCCACAGCCTTTTGAATAGCATCTTCGGAAAGTAGTTCCGCAGACAGAACCGGTAAAGGACGCTTATTCTTAGTAAATTCAACCTGGGTTGGCATCTGATAAGGAGGAGCATCGCGAACCACAACTGCAGGCCGTGAGAAAAGGTTGATCCCTATATCCCATTGCATCGTATTTTCTGCAACTACAGCATAATAATAAGGGACTTCAAAATTAATATTCTTATCTTCATAATAAAAACGATTAGTAACTCGTGCATATTCAGGAAGCCCTTGCGGACTACTAAATTGCCCCAAAGGGTAACGGCTTCGGTAAATTTTGAAAACATATTGATCTAAATCCTTGGGATAAACAGTCCAGGTCAACCGAAAAATATCCTCTTCTGCAAAAAGATCAAGGGATGTGATAAAATATCCCCTATAAGGCAAATAAGGTACTGGTGGAGGCTCAGTAATTTGTTTTTTGAGATTAAAATAAACAGGCTGAAGAGTAAAATTAAGAGCAGGTAATGCACTATAATCTCGTCCTGAGACATCAGGAAGACCGCTATGAATAGCATCATCAAAAGCAGCTCCTTGACTTGCCATTACAGAAAAATAAAACTTTCCACTTTTATTCATGGGCACTGAATAACGGTATAAATAATATTTACCGAACTGTTGACCTTGAAGATTAAAAGAACCAACATAATCTGACTCCCTTAATATGAAGCGGGTATTAATAGTATTTGTAGGATTCTTATAAATATTAAAAATTCCTTGAGGAATATCCGATTTCCATTCAAGTTCAATACTGTTGTTATTCACTGTCCTCACCGCTAATCCGGTGACAACATTCTTGAACGACCCTATACCTTGCTGACCTTGTGCTTTGACAGAAAGAAGTACCCAAACGGACAATAAGAGACCTATCACAAAAGAAACTTTCCTCATAGAAATACCCACTGAAATAAAAGTATCTTTTTTGATATCGGCCGGGTAGCAGTCAAAACTTAAGTGTTAAATTTTCTTTACAAAAAGTAAAAGTTAATTTGACAAAAATATCTTTTATGCTTAATTTTGTGCATAACTTGGATTATTATTGAATACTCTTTAGCACATTTTGTAGAAAAATATTTAGAAAATAAAAATCGCACAAAATTTCATAACTCCAAACAAATCTCTTCAGGTTCATTTCAAGTTAAACACAATTTAAAATTTATATAAGCTATTACAATTTAATATTTTAAATAAACTTTTAACACAAAAAATAAAAACCTAAAACTAATACTACTGTTTAATTTTAATAAAAGTTCTGTAGTATTATATCACAGAAATATCTTAATAATTTTTCCAAATATGACGAAATAAAATCTATTAATATTTAAAGGAAAAATATGTTTTTAAAATTACTAATTATATTTGCAGTTATTTTAATTATTATTCTATTACTATGTTTATTTGTCTATTTAAGCAGTTTTTTCCGTTTTACAAAACTTATAGACAAAATATTTTCAAGTTACACAACACTAATTAGTTTAAAGACAGACTGGAAAAATTCTTTTCTTGAAAATGTTGCAGAATTATCGCGTAAATTCTTCCTATCTACTTTTATTTCTTTTCTCAAAGTTGAAAATAAGGAAGTACGAATGATTGTTTCCACAGGGGATCTGTATTATGGGTTACTAATGGATCATATAAATAAAAATCCTTTTCCTCTTAATGAAAAACATTATTTTTCATCTTTAATGCCCTCTACAGAAGAGGATCTTTTTATTCCAGATCCTGACTTTCCTCAAAAGCAGGGACTTAAATATTCTCTTTCCATTCCTATTCTTCTAAACAATAAAAAATTGGAATTTATTATTACTTTATATTTTTCGCGTTTAGATTACTATATGTTTTCTATACTATGTGCTCTCTTTTTTAGAGATAGAATGTCATATTTTTATGCTGGTGTTCTTAGAAACGTTTTTGTTAGTGATGATAATTTTGCTCAATTTCTCCTTGAAGAAATTGATGATTATGCTGTAATTTCCCTTGATCAAAATGAAAAAATTGTCTCTTGGAATAAAGGAGCTGAAAAATTATTTTCTTACAGGAGTGTAGAAATTATTGGTCAGAGATTTACTGTACTTTTTCATGCAGATGAGCAAGATGCTTTACCCAAAGCTCTGGAAATACTTGAAGTAAAACCCGACGTTAAATTTTTCACTATACTAAAAGATCGAATGTCTGTACCGATAAGAGTCGAACTTATCGTTAAAAGGATTTCCCTTTTGTCTACTGAAATAGCGGGTTATACAGTTATTATTAAGGATATTACGAAGGAAGAAATTTTTAAAGAAAATATTCAACAATACAGTTTTATTAATTATACAATTCTTGAAAATAGTCAAGATGGTATTCTAATATTGGACGAATATGATAAAATTATTTTTTATAATCAACGTGTTCGGACAATTCTAGATAATCCTATGAATCTTTTTGGTGTTCAAGGGAAAAAAATATTTTCTCGTCAGTTTAGTGAAGAATTTGATAAGGCAATCAATACACTAAAAAGTTTAGGTACAGAATTTGTAGATATTGATTACATTTTTGATCAAAAATATTATAATATTAGATTTTTTCGTGTCCACAAAAATTCAGTTAGTGATTATGGGGGTGTTATTGTTTTCTTTATTGATGAAAGTATTCGTATGTCTACAATGTTGGAACTTGAAGAGAAAAAAGAAGCTCTTGAGCAAATCAATAATAACCTTTATGATGCATTAAGTTCAGCAAGGATTATGCAACAAAATTTAATCCCTAAAGTGCTTCCTCAAACACCGTACTTTAAAACAGTATCTATTTATGAATTGTCTGATGATATAGGAGGTGATTTTTATTATGTCGATCTTTTTGATATTCAATACAAAGAATATGCTTTATGCTTTGTTAGTGATGTTAGTGGACATGGAATTTCTTCTTCGATGATGAACGTTATGGTTAAAGAAGTTTATATTAGTTTTAAGGAGAATCTTCAAAAAGGAGCTCCTACTGATCCTGTATTTTTTCTGGAAATTCTTAATAAAAAGTTATTTGATCTTAATTTTTCTGAAAGTAAATTTATTACTTGTTTTGCTGCTTTAATTGATCTCGACGAACAGAAAGCTAAATTTTGTTCTGCAGGGCATCCTTTGCCTTATTTAATACGTAACAATCAAATTTCATTACTTAGATTTAAACGTTCTGTGCCTCTGGGAGTTGTCGAAATTTTACATTGTGATAGTACAGAATTTTCTTATGAAGATGGTGACCGTTTTATTTTTTATACGGATGGTTTTCTAGATTTGTTTGAACCAGATGATCAAAAACCAACGGAAGCTGCTGCTGCATTTTTGCACCAATATTGCGATAAGGATTCTGAACAAATTCTTAATGAAATTAAGCTTCGTAATTATTTCTATAGAAAGAATCATCGCCTTTCTCTGGATGATCTGACCATTCTTATGATAGATCTCTACAAAAAGAACTGAAGAACCAAATTAATATTTCTATAGAAAATTGTCAAAAACAATAAAGAAAATCCGATACTTATAAGAATTATGTGGGAGAAAAATATGGTTCAATTTTTACATGTATCCCAAAATTATGGCATGTTTAGAGCACTATATGATTTGAGTTTTTTAATTAAAAAAGGCACTTCAGTTGCTCTTTTGGGGCCTAATGGTGCGGGAAAAAGTACAACTATGAATATTATGACAGGATATAGGCCTCCTACAGAAGGAAAAGTATTAATTGACGGTATCGATATTTTTGAGGATCCAGAAAAAGCAAAAGGTTATATTGGTTACTTAGCTGAAATTCCTCCTCTGTATCCAGAACTTACAGTATGGGAGTATTTAATTTTTACTGGAGAATTGCATGGTCTGAATAAAACTGAGTCTAAAAAAAGAACACTAGAAATTTTAGATTTATTAAAAATTAGTGGTAGGAAAGATACTCTGATCCGTAATCTATCTAAAGGATTGAAACAACGTGTTGGTATCGCTCAAAGCATTCTTCATAAACCAAAATTACTGGTTCTCGATGAACCTACTGTTGGCCTGGAACCTGCACAGCTCATTGAATTTCGACATTCGATTCGTTCTCTTGTTTCAGAATTTGATATGACAGTTGTTTTGTCTACTCATATTATGTCTGAAGCTTCTGAACTTTGTGATGATATCATTATTATTAATGAAGGACATAAAATTTTTTCCGGTACTAAGGAAGAACTTATCCAAAAAAAACAAAAAGAATATGTTTACGAAATTACTGTAGATAAAATAAATGATAAGCTACTTAAGTCCTTAGAAATTTTTGGTCCTGTTCATGTTAAATCAAATGCTATCATTCTTCATAGCCAACATGAAGCTGCTGAAAAAATTACTGAGACCATTTTGCAAGAACATGTAGGATTCCGTTCTATTACTCGCTTAAAAGATTCTCTAGAAGATGTTTTTTTGCGGCTCACTTTAAAGGAGGATTAATTATGAAAACTATATTTCTTAATGAATTACGTCTTTATTTCTACTCATGGCTGGGATGGTCTGCTATTCTTATTTTAAATATTATTGCATTTTTAGGGTTTAATGCTGGAGCAGCTAGTTATGGAAAATTTAATGCTTTTTTTGAAATGATGCAAATGCCTCTCGCTTGGTCAATATTGATTGTCGGAGCGCGCACACTAGCAAAAGATCGTGAGCTAGGTTTATTTAATTTGTTTTTTACATCTCCAATAACTTTACAACAACTTTTATTAGGAAAATTTTTAGCTTTGTATGTATTTTTTATGCTCATTGTTATTAGTCTCTTATTTTACCCTCTAATAACTGTACTTTTTATTAAAATTTCATGGCTTTCAATAGTTTCTGGACTTCTCGCATTAAGTTTAGTTTTATTATTATTTTGTGGTATTACCTTATTTGCTTCTGCTTTTGCATCAAACAGTCTTGTTGCTATTGTAATAGGGTTTGGAATTTGGATTTTTCTTGCTTTATTGGGTCCGATTTCTCAAGGTTTGGGTAGTTCAACTTTCAAAATACTCATAGAAAATTTTGCTTATACGGCTCATTTTGATAATATTATTTCTGGTGTTTTTGGATGGGACGATCTTCTTTTTTTTATATTTTCTAGCTGTTTTTTTATTAAGTTATCAGAAGCTCAAATTTTATCACAAATAGCATGTTAGAGGGTTTTATGAAAAATAAAAAAATCTTTGTTTCCTTAATTAGTATATTCTTAGCTTTTTTATTAAGTTTAATAAGCTTTATTATTTTAGGCAGTAAAAGTTTAGTATTTCGTATTTCTGTAATTTTTTGGCTTTTAAGCATAGGAGTATCTGTTTCTCTTTTTTATAAAAACCTTTCTACTTTTTTTCGTCGGGGAAAAATGGCTCGACTTAAACTAGTCGAAGCTTTTGCTATAATTTTTTTCGGAATCGCTTTTTTATCTCTTATCAAAAGTTTTGATTGGAATATTGATCTTACATCTCAAGGTTTATTTAAACTTTCTTCTGAAACAAAAAATATTTTATCTCAAGCTGAAAGTCCTATAACTATTACTTTATTTTTTTATAATGATCCTAAGGATTCAATAAAAAGTGTGGTTGATTATGCCCGTAAAATGGCACGTCATTATCAAGCAATAGGAAGGAATATATCATTCCGTGAAATAGATCCTGTTAAAAATAAAATTTTAGCTGATGAATACGGGATCATACAAAATGGAACATTGATTTTTGAACAAGATAGCCGTAGAGAGTATATTCTTCCAAATATATTAGTAGAAAGTATCAATGAAGGGGAAATATTATATAAAGCAGAAACAATTTTTTCTGCAGTTATTGAAAAATTAACAATGAATAAAGAAACGTCTATTTATTTTCTTACAGGCAATGGTGAAGTTGATTGGCACTCGGAGGGTGCAGCAGGTTATAATGGAGTATTAAAAAATTTAAAGGATAGACGTTATCGATTAGAAATGTTAAATTTAGATCATAATCCCAGAGTGCCTGAAGATGCTAATATTTTAATAATTGCTGATCCTAAATCTATGTTTAGTGCTACGGTTTTTAATTCTATAGAGAATTTTATTAACAGAGGTGGTGCTGTATTTTACTTTGTTACTCAAAACACTACAGAAAGTTTAAATTTATTATTATTGAAATCTGGTTTTGCTTTTATTCAAAATGTTGCTATCGATCCTACACGTGTTGCTAAAAATAGTGGAGAATTTTCTATTATTCCATCTCTGTCTCCAAAATCAGAAATTACCAAGTTATTGCAACGTAAAAACTTATCAGTGATTTTCCCCTCATCCTCTGCAATAGGTATTGTTCCAGAGGAAATGACAGATTCAAGTTTTGTTTATGACATTTCACCTCTAGCAAAAAGTAGTTCACATGGCTTTGGTGAAAGAAAATTTCGTTCTGGATACTATTCTAAAGACAGTAATGATATTCAGGGTCCTTTAGATTTAGCCGCTTCTTCGATTGTGGCAAATAAAGACAATCTAGCTATACAGCATAGATCTATAATTTTAGGCTCGTTAAATTTCCTTGATAATAGTCACCGTTTTCTTGGAGGAAACATACAATTTTTTCTGAATGCTATAGATTTTCTTTTAGTAAAAGATCTAAATACAACTATTTCTGCTAAAATAGATAATATTATTTTATCGATTCCAACCACTTATCAAATGAGATTATTATTCTCTATTTCGACTATATGGCTATTTATGTTTCTCTCATCAGGTTTAATTATTTTATTATTAAGAAAAAATAAGATTAAAGTTAAATAAAATAAATGTTTCACGTGAAACATTCTTGATTTTAAAATTATTTTTTTATATAATATATAAAAATAAGGGGAAAAAGTGTCAAAAATAATTGTAATAGCTAATCAAAAGGGTGGAGTGGGAAAAACTACCAGTTGTATAAATTTAGCGGTTCATGTTTCAAAAAATAATAGAAAAGTTTTATTAATAGATTTAGATCCTCAAGGTAATTCTTGTTCAGGATTGGGTGTTAGTAATTCTTTAAAAAAACAAGGTATTTATGATGTATTTATTAACACTAGAAATATTATAGATGTTATAATTCCATCTCGTTATGAAAATTTAGATATAATTCCTGTTTCGATGGATTTTGCTGGTGCTCAAGCAGAACTTTTTGATAAAAAGGGAAAAGAATTTATTATAAGAAATGCTTTACAAGATATCCGTGATGAATATGATCTGATTTTGTTAGATACTCCTCCTTCATTAGGACTTTTTACTTTAAATGGACTCACAGCTGCTGACAGTGTTTTAATTCCGTTACAGAGTGAATTTTATGCTATGGAAGGATTAGCGCAACTTTTAAAAGCAATTAAATTAATAAAGAGTGCAACAAATCCAACATTAGAAATTGAAGGTGTTTTGATAACAATGTTTGATCAAAGAACTAATCTTTCAAAGGAAGTTTTAAATGAAGCAAAAAAATTTTTTAATGATAAAGTTTATGAATCGATAATTCCTCGTAATATAAGATTAAGTGAAGCCCCTTCTCATGGAATAGCAATTTATGAATATGATGCTCAATCGCAAGGAGCTCGAAGTTATTCTCAATTTGGCGATGAATTTATTAGAAAAGCAAAAATTTAAGGAAATTAATAATGGCTTATGAAAGAAAAACTTTAGGAAAAGGATTATCTGCATTAGTAGATGAACAGATAAATGATATTGTATCTAATGATATATTACAAAGTAAAGTAAATTTAGTTCAAACTGAAAAAATTCTTCCTAATAGATACCAACCTAGAAAAGAATTTAATGATGCAAGTTTGGAAGATCTTGCTGATTCGATTAAAGAATATGGAATCATTCAACCGTTGATAGTTTCTGATTTAGGGAATGGTCAATATGAATTAGTTGCTGGAGAAAGAAGACTAAGAGCAGCAAAAATAGCTAATCTTTTGGAAGTTCCTATAATTGTAAAAGAATTTAATGATCATGATCGTTTAGTTTTAGCTTTGATAGAAAATATTCAGAGAGAAGATTTAAATTGTATAGAAATAGCAGAAAGTTATCAAGAAATCATGGATAAATTACAGATTACACAAGAGCAAGTTGCTCAGTTAGTTGGTAAGAGCCGCACCAGTATCACTAATACACTTCGTTTATTAAAACTGCCTATGAAGATTCGTAAGATGATTTTACGAAATAATCTTAGTGAAGGACATGGACGAGCTATTTTAGGATTAGATGATATTAATAATATGATATTGATTGCTGAACAAATAGATAGAGATGATCTTTCTGTAAGAGAATCTGAAGAATTGGTCCGAATTTATAATAAAAAGAATCGTAAAGATACAGTTGTTGAAAAGACGGATCAAAAAATTGAAATATTAGAAAATAAATTGATTAGTGATTTAGGGTTAAATGTTAAAGTAAGTGGAAGTATAGAAAAAGGTATAATAAAAATTTTTTATCATACCAAAGAAGATTTGGAAAATTTCATTAAAAGGATAATGTAAATAAAAGGATAAATTGTTTCACGTGAAACAATTTATCCTTTTATTAAAGCTTCTTTTATACTCCCAATAGAACCTATCATTGCAGATGCTTCGTAAGGCATCATTATGGTTTTATTTCCGGAAGATCCTAATTCTTTAAGCGTTTCTATATATTTTAATGAAATTAAATAATTTGCTGGGTTAACATTTTTGATATTTTCAGAAATTAATTTTAGACTTTCTGATTCTGCTTTTGCAATACGTTCTCTTGCTTCTGAAAATCCTTCAGCTCTTAAAATTTCTGATTCTTTAAAACCTTCTGCTTCCCGGATTCTAGCTTGTTTTTCACCTTCTGCTGACAAAATAGCAGCTTGTTTTTCACCTTCTGCACGTAAAATCATTTCCCGTTTTTCTCTTTCTGCGCGCATTTGTTTTTCCATTGCTGCTTGGATGTCAGCTGGGGGAGAAATATCTTGTAGTTCAACACGATTGATTTTTACTCCCCATTTATCAGTTGCTTCATCTAAAATAGTTTGTAATTTATTATTAATAATATCTCTTGAAGAAAGAGTTTGATCAAGTTCTAGTTCACCAATTAAATTTCTTAAAGTTGTCTGAGTCAATTTTTCAATAGCTTGTGGCAAATCGGCAATTTCATAAACAGCTTTTGTTGCATCCATAATTTGATAATACAATACGGCATTTATTTGAATAGTAACATTATCTTTTGTAATTACTGACTGAGCTGGAAAATCATATACTGTTTCTCTTAAATCTACAAAAGGAGTATTTTGCTCAACGTAGAAATATTTATCTCCCCGACGCATAGGGATCCGCCAAAAAATCATTCTTGGGGCATCAAGAAATGGAATAATAAAATTTAATCCCGCAGGAAGAATTTTGTTAAACTTTCCAAATCTTTCAATGAGCATAGTTTGACCTTGTTGGACAATACGGATAGACATAGTAAGCAATACACCAATGATAGCAATTGTAATAATAAGTGGAATAAGCGATAAAATATTCATAATAAATCTCCTTGATTTTGGATATATTATGATTTTATTTTGTTGTAATGTCAAGAAAATATTATAAAAATAATGCTTGCTTTATTGGAAAAAATAAGTTATAATTCTAAAACATGTTGGGGATATAGCCAAGTGGTAAGGCCGAGGACTGCAAATCCTTTACCGTCGGTTCGATTCCGACTATCCCCTTATTTCGCGCTCGGGTGGTGAAATTGGTAGACACAAGGGACTTAAAATCCCTCGCCCGTTTTGGGCGTGCGGGTTCGATTCCCGCCTCGAGCAATTTTTCTTTTTGTAAAGTTTTAGTAGATTGTATGGAGAAAGAAGCTCGTTCTTATTTCTTCGACAATGCAAAATTTTTATTTATTATGTTAGTTGTTATAAGCCATATTATTGAGCCGCTTCGAAATCTCTC
The DNA here is from genome assembly GCF_900112165.1 of Brevinema andersonii. Lineage (NCBI taxonomy): Bacteria > Pseudomonadati > Spirochaetota > Spirochaetia > Brevinematales > Brevinemataceae > Brevinema > Brevinema andersonii. The sequence continues at coordinate 331,079 of NZ_FOKY01000001.1, read as the reverse complement.
TCTCTCTCTCTCTCTCTCTCTCTCTCTCTCTCTAATCTTTTTATATTACGATTTATCTTTTTCATAAGCCTTGTTTTTTTATCTAGTTATTTTGTGCGGCAACGTAAAAAAGTTTTGAATTGGTAAAATTTCTTAAATTATATATTTTTTCAGATTAATTTTTGTACTTGTTTCCAAAACGTATGTATCATTTTACTACATCCTTTATGGCTTTTATGGTATTTGTTTTCATGGATTGCATGGAACTTATCAATGCCTTTACACTTTTACTTTCTGATAGAAAAAAATTTATATGGTTATTATGGCTTTTTAGTAGGACTAGCAATGGGATATCTTTCAGAAGTGTCTTATTATCTTAGTTTATCTCGAATGATAGCTTTTTATCCATTTTTTTGTTAGGATATTATTCTGATCGATGGTGGTTGTGGAAACAGAAAAGACATCAAACAATTATTTTAAGAAATGCATTGGGATTGACGCTGAGTACTTTTTTTGTTACAATATATTTGACGTTTGGGAATATCGATCCTTATAAAGTATTATGTTTTTCATTTCCTTATTCAAAATCTCCAATGCTATTTGGTTTTGCTTGGACTTTTCATCTTTTTGCTTATTTATCATCCTATATTACAGGATTAGCATTTTTTATTTAGTGCCGCCTCAAAGAAAAACTTTCCTTACTGATTATGGTAAAAAACATTACAAGTATATTTTCTTTATGCATGTTTATTATATTCTTTATATAAGTTTGATATTTTTGATCGGATTAGCAATAATTGGGATAAAAGATGGCTTTTAGCATTAGTGCATTAATGACAATATTTTTAAGCAGCAAATATGTATCTCTTATATTTATGGGCTGATTGAATGGGCTATTGATTTAAAAAATCAAGCATTAAAATTTATAAAAAACATTTTCAATTTAAAATTTAATCAATAAAATCTAAAAATTCACGCATTCTATTAGGATTTTGTAATTTTCTTAATGCTTTACTTTCTATTTGGCGGATACGCTCCCGAGTAACTTGAAAAAGATATCCTACCTCTTCAAGTGTATGAATATATCCATCTTCTAAACCAAATCGCATTTTTAAAACTCTTTGTTCTCTAATAGGGAGACAATCGATAATTTCTTTTAGTTTTTCTCTAAGCATATTGCTCATCGTTGCGTTAACGGGCGAAGTAATTTTAACATCTTCGATAAAATCGCCTAAAGATGAATCTTCATCGCGGCCAACAGGAGTTTCAAGTGATACTGGGTCATTTGCAACACTTTTGATTTGCCTTATTTTGCTGGCTGGCATATCAAGAATTTCTCCTATTTCTTCTGCAGTTGGAATTCTTCCTAATTCTTGAGTGATCGAGTTTTCCAGTTTTTTAACTTTATTAATTTGTTCTATCATATGGATGGGAATTCTAATTGTTCGAGATTGTTCGGAAATAGCACGTGTGATCGATTGTCGAATCCACCACGTAGCATATGTTGAAAATTTATAGCCTTTTTTATATTCAAATTTTTCTACAGCACGAATTAAGCCGATATTACCTTCTTGAATTAAATCAAAAAGGTGTACTCCTCTATTCATATAACGTTTTGCTATACTGACTACTAATCGAAGATTGGCTTGCACAAGAAGTTTTTTGTATTCATCAACAACAAAACGTGCTTGACGCACAGAGTGAGCCCAATCTAATGCTTCTTGAGCATCAGCTTGGAAAATATTTTCAATAAATTTCAATTCTTTTTGCTTTTTTGAAATTAAATTTCCTAATGTTGTTGCCTGATCGTTATCAGGTTGTTTTTCTGCCATTTTTAGAATATCGTTGATTGAACATGAATTAATTTCTTCTGCTTTATGGAAATAATTAAAAATATCATCAATTTTTTTTGTCATTCTTAAAAGATTTTCAGCAGCTGTATCTTTGAGACGATGATTAAGATCAATTTCGCTTATTTGTTTAACAAATTGTTTGCGTTTAAAGCGTATTTGCTGGCGAGAGTGTTTGATCTCCTTTAAGCTTGGATTTTCATCTAATGCTTGTTCTATTTCTGTGCATTCTTCGAAAAATTCATTTAAAGTGTCAGCAATTTTTTTTATTACTCGCAGCCTTTCTTTGCGTTCTTTTGAATTAATATTATAAATTTTAGGTAAATTAAAAAAGTGATATAATTTTCCCTGACCTTCTAAAATATCTTGGGCAACACTCTGAATCTCTGCAATCAAAAAACCACTTTCAAATACAATTTCGTCAATAAGGGATTGCCCTGTTTCAATATGTGTTGCGATTTCTACTTCTTCACTGTGGGAAAGTAGTTGAACGCGTCCAATTTTTTTTAGGTAAATACGAAGAGGATTATCATTTTGGTCGTCATCACTCTCGATAAGGACATTTTCTAAAAACGCGTCGTCGAATTCTTTATCCAAATCGCTGCTATCAATCACAGTGATTCCATTTTCTTCCATCATCTTGACTAGCAATTCAATTTGTTCAGGGTTTGTAATAATAGATTCCGGCAATTTTTCTAAAATTTCTTCATAAGAGATAGTCTTTAACTCTTTCGCATGTTTAAGTAATCCGTTGATTTCTGGATTTTCTAACAGTTCATCAAACATGAATGCTCCTTTTGTGGTTTGTTACTTATTTTATAAATGGTAGAATGTATTTTTAAGCGCGATTTTTTCAGACTGTATCTCTTTTATTTTTTCTATTAGAGCATAATTGTTTGTTTCAGTTTGCTCTGATTTAAATATTTCTTGTGATAATTTAGCGCTTTGGGTTTCCAGAGATTTAAGCCGTATCTGAACCGCATGATTTTTAATAATGCGCATATCCGGAATAGATGTGACTTTTGCTACTTCTTGGATTAAATCACTATTTCCAACCTGACGAATCCAGTGTTCAGCAGGTTTTTCCGGATTTAAAAGAATACTGCGAAAAATTTGCTCATGTTCGGGATCAGCAAAATCTTGAGGAGTAATAATTTCTGCAGCATCATCAGCAAATTGCGGATAATTAATTAAGATAGCTATTAATTCATGGGCATTTGTTAAGTTTTTTTTAGGAGACTCTGGTTTTGGGTCTGGAGCAAAACGTTCGTAATTTTTGCGGAATCTCGAAAATTCAAGTTCTACGGATGCCAGTGAAACAGCAGCTTTTTCTGCAATTTTTTTTAAAAATTGTTCTATTAATATTGCTCCATCCAAGTGGATTCCATATTCAAACACAGAATTTAAAAAAGCTATGCTATCAGGAAGTAAGATCGATGCTGTATTTAGTACAAAATCCTCACCCGAAACAGAAGTTTCTAACAATTGTTTAAATGCATTAGTGCCGTTTGATAGAAGAAACGTATCAGGATCTTCATTTTCAGGCAGTGCTATTACACGAGTTTTAACGCCAAATTTCGCACATAATCCTGCAGAACGATATGCTGACTTTTGACCAGCACTGTCTCCATCAAAGCATAAAATTATTTCTTTAATTTTATGCTTCAAGAATGCGATACGGTCTTCTGTAAGACCGGTACCTAAAGGAGCTACTGCAGAATAAAATCCAGCCTGATGAAGTCTAATTATATCTAAATATCCCTCTGCTAAGATTACTTGACCATTTTTTGTTGCAGATTCTTTTGCAAAGTTCCATCCATATAAAATATTTCCTTTTTTGAATAAAGGAGTTTCCGGACTGTTGATATATTTTGCAGATGTATGAGGAAATATTGCTCTTCCTCCAAATGCAACAATAGTAGAATCTGCTTCCTGTACCGGAAAAGTAATTCTTTGTTGGAATCGATCGTATATACGTCCTTGATCTGTTTTTCCGCACAAACCGGAAAGAATAATTTCATCAGGATCAAATCCTTGGCTTCTCAATTCTTGAAAAAGTTGGTCACGTTTTTCTCCACCAAATCCCAATCCAAATGTTTTTACAGTATTTTTATCCAGATATCTTTGTTTGATAATAGACACAACTTTTTGAGCTAGAGGTGTTCTGCTATATAGCTGTTTAATAAAATATTCCTGTGCTAATAGATGCATTGTTTTTAAGCGCTCGCGCAAAAGAATATTATCTTGTGTACCTGTGAGATAATTCTCTACATCAATGCCGGCTATTTTTCCTAATTCACGTATGGAATCAATAAAATCGCGTTTATCAAATTCCTTTAGGAATGTTAATGCGTTTCCACCTGCTCCACAAGAAAAACAATGATATAAACCTTTTTCTTCACTGACGGAAAACGAGGGATTTTTTCTGTCATTGTGAAATGGACATAACCCTTTATAATTTTGTCCTGATTTTTTCAGCTGTATCCTTGAGCCTATTACTTCTACAATGGAAACTGTCTGAAGAATTTGTTCTATTGCATCTTGAGGAATCATCAACTACCCCTCAATATTAAGAGTCTCTTTCATCAAAAAGGATTCTCAACAGTCTCTCATTATATCAAGATATTGCTTTTGTTACAAGAAAAATAAACATTTTTTTTATTTTTTTATTATCTGTGGTAAAAAGATATAAAAATTTTATCGGATGGCTATTCTTAAAAGTTTAACTTTTCTTTTTGAGGAATAAATTTAACGTTTTTTAACAAAAGATTTATTCTTTTCAGAACTTAATATCTCAATTAAAATTTGAATAATTTTTGGTGTTTTTTCTGAGATTTTGCCTTTTTTTAAATCTTGCTTGATTTCTGTTGAAGAGATATTCATTTGGGTAAAAGGCAGTATATTCCAATGAAAATTTCTATCAGGTATTTTATTATCTCTGGTAATAGACCATAGAATACACATTTTGCTCAATTCATTAGCTTTTTTCCATTTTCCAAAATGTTCTGCTTGGTCCGCGCCGACAAATAAATGTATTATTGCATTTTTCTGTTTTTTGTGGATTTTTTCAACAAAATCAACTGTATAACCTGTAGTGGAACATTTGATTTCATCATCACAAATTATAATTTTATTATTTTTACAGCATGAAGTAAGAATTGTCTGATAATTTTGAGGTGTTAAAAATTGTGTAAGAAAAAAATTGTCATCTTCTGTTAGTTTTCCAAAAAAAGCCCGCAACATTAGTAGACGTTGTTCTCCTGAAAATAATGGGGATTTTTTTTCTGGATGTATGCCGGTAGGAACAATTAAAAGTTTATCGGGATTAATTTTTTTCAAGATACTACAGACAATTGCTACATGACCGTCATGGAAAGGATCAAAACTCCCTCCGAAAATTGCATATTGTTTCATGGTTTTATATCGGATTTTTTAATGAAAAATCAATAATGTATTGCAGTATTTGATTTAAAATGAAATTTTCAGTACAATATATAAGAGTATTTTAAGGAGAAAAAAATAAAAATTTGGTTTTTGCTCATTTCTTTATTCTCTATTTCTTGCGCTCGTCAAGCTAAAATACCTGCTCCCGAACGTGCAGTACCTGGTCCGTTTGTGCAATTTAATTATTTAAGTATGTTTGGAAAGAATCCTTCTTATAATGAATATTTTAAAATAAACCGTTCTTTTGCACAGACTAAGCTCGTTAAAAGTGCAACAAATATAACAACAACATTAATAATAGATAATGATTTTAATATGCTGTGTGTTACTAGGGATTCCTTGACTGTTAAGTATACGCATCCAATTCTTTTTTATTACACGAATAACAAGCAGGCTGGTGGAATGCGTGTTAATTCAAAAAGAATAGTAGTGTTTCCCGAGTTTCAATTGAGAGATTTTTACTACTCTACAAATACAGAATTAGAGTTTATCCAGCTTTTGGGTGAGGACTTTCGTGCTGCAGAGATAACAGCACGAAAGTTAAAAAAAACCACGATTACTCAAAATGAAAAACCCATAGAAATTTTACCTATTGAATTGACCATCAATCGTGTTCCTCCAAAACAATGGCGTATGGTTTTTTATTATGATACTTATGGTTGGGTTATTTTGAAGGAAGGTTTTTTTAAATCTAAATCACCTAACTATAGTTCTGAGCTTATTACACGAAAAAAAGAAACGTCTTCCTAATCTTGGAGGTCGAAAATAGAATGAAATATTTATTTTTATTGCTTTTTTTCTCTGCGTGTGCTATCGAAGAAGTCGAAAGGCAGCCTTTACTTGCTAGTCCTTTAGGTTTGAATGTGCAGGTTGTATCTCGTACATCGCCTCTGCCTGCAGTTCCAGAAGGCATAGCAATGTATTTTACTGCTAACAATAACGAAATATATTTTACGGGGTTTTCACTCTATATTTCTACACGAAAAGAAGATTTTCAATGTTATGATGGTACTTTTTTTGCAATCAAACCCACACTAGTACCTGGTTCTCAAGCACGGCTATTGACGAATTATACATTCGCTAATGAAACAAATCTCTCTATTTCCGTAAATGGTGCGATGGCATTTCCGGAATTATATTTGTATCCTCCTGATGCAACATTTACTGCCGGCACTAGAAATTTTGCAACAACCACATTTACTGAACTACCACCGCTACCTGATGGAACCGGAGGCGGACCTTTTGTTCCTGGAATAACTTATTATTTTGTGGCTTTTTCCTATTCTACAGTTGATAATGTTTACAGCTTACCTTCAAACATAGAACAGATTACGTATCCTTAAGTAGAGGGCTAATAATATGTTATTACTTGTTTTGAATTCTTTAATGAAAATAAGGGGTAGGGTGCCTAAAAAGTTAATCGGAATAATGATTTTTTTATCGAGCTGTGGTATAGAAGTAGCTCAGCCAACGCCTCGGCTTTTTGCTCCTAATGGAGTTACTGTTGAGAATGTCGTCAATCCGGCTACAGGACAAACAGAAGAAAAATTCCTTATTAGGTGGTATGGTATCAATCCGGAAGAAACATTTTCCGGTTACAATATTTATTACACAACTAATGATGCAGATGCTATTGCTTATAAGGGAATAAAGATTCTTTGTACGAATTTTAATAAACTTCAACCGTCACTGGTAGTAAAGCCCCCGTTTAATGTTGTTCAGGAATTCTCTGTCGAAATAAAATCGGCTTATTATGCTAACGGTACATTTTTATTCACCAATCTTCGGCCTTATTGGTTTTATGTGAAGGCTTACAGTGTTGTGCGGGATATTGAAAGTCCGCCCAGTCTTTATAGTGTTGGTTATTTTACTAATGATGGTGGTACTCCTTAATGGGTAGAAGTTTCAATTTTTTTCCTCATGAAAAAGGTCTTCACACATTGGCCTTACCTCCGGGGGCAGCACTTTTTGGTTTACAAGAACTGGTTGATTTGGGGCAGCATGTGTTTGTAGTAGCTGAGAACGATGCCCAAGCTGAAAAAATTTATGAGAGCTTATCATCTTTTTATACTCATGTTTTATATTTTCCTGCTATTGATTTAATGCCGTTTTCTCATGGTGTTCCGTCCCTGGATGTGCTTTCGCAGCGCGTCAAAGTTTTATCTTTGCTGCGAAAAAATGAGCATCCTTATATTATTACGGTATCATATCGCAGTTTTATCCGGGTTCTTCCACCAGTTCGGTCGTTTGATGCTGCACATTTAACCTTAAAATTAGGAAATTTTTTGGATTTTGATCAGCTCATGGAACAACTTCAGCAGTATGGATATATGCAAACTTCATTAGTGCGCGAAGAAGGCGAAGTGGTCCTTAAAAATAGGTTATTGGATGTTTATCCAGGGGATAGTGAATATCCGGTCCGCCTTATTGTTGAGGATGGGAAATTAGCACGAATTTCTTTTTTTGATCCTCATACTCAACTGACTTGTAGTCATACGGATCTTCTTGAAATTCTTCCGTTAGCTGAGTTTGTTTTTCCAAAAGATAAAGATGGATTCGAAGGTCCTTTTACAAATCCACTAGCTCACTCGAATTTTGTTGATTTTTATACAAATCTTAGTCTCCTTAAAGACTATGTTCGAGAACGCGAATTTAACATTTTGTTTACGGAAAAGCCTGAATCGGAAGATAATAAAATTCGTGCAATTTTTGCGCGTCTTGGTGCTGAACGTTTATTAGCAAGTTCAATGTACGAGGCAGCAAAAGATGCATATGCTGTCTACATCCGAGATGCCAGCGGAAAGACATTTCCTAATACCCGCGCTGAAGGTAATTTTTCTGGTGGGTTTTCTGGGTTTGTCGTCGAGCTGGAAAAACTTTTTGAAAATTACCCCAATTTATGTGCATGTTTCTTTGCTGAGTATAAAGAGAGTGCTCGCAGGATTGCGGTTATGTTGCGCCGTTTTCGTCCGAAAACAGTGAAAATTTTCCGTGATATTCCTGAGAATGCACGCGGATTATTTATTGTTGAGGACAACTGGGAATTTGGTTTTTTTGCTCATAATATTGGAAGTGCTTTACTGTGCGTTGGTGAGACGGATGTTAGCGGTAAGAAAAAACTATTTCGTAAGCGCCTAAAACAGGCTGTTTTCACACCATTCGAATCGGAAATTGAGCCTGGGGATGCGGTTGTTCATCTTAACTATGGCATTGGTTTGTTCCGGGGCATTGAACGCATTGCCGTGTTAGAAAAAGAAAAAGACTATATCCTTATTGAGTATGCAGATAAACAGAAATTATTTGTGCCGCTGGAGCAAGCTGATTTGATCGGACGCTATGCGGGAGGATTGGAAGATAAAAAACCCAAACTTGATTCTCTGAGCGGTAAATCCTGGCATAAAAAAAGAGCAAAAGCTCAGGAAGATATTTTGCGGTTTGCTAAAGAATTGGTGCAAGCCCATGCAAAGAGGGTTGCGCTTGAGGGGTTTGAGTTTCCTGTTGATGCGGAGGAACAAAAAGCTTTCGAAGATCAATTCAGTTATATTGAGACCCCGGATCAAATCAGTGTAATAGAAGAGATTAAATCTGACATGGAAGATCCTAAGCCTATGGATAGATTGCTTTGTGGGGATGTTGGTTTTGGGAAGACGGAGATTGCTTTAAGGGCGGCGTTTAAAGCAATCTTTGCCGGCAAGCAGGTGGCGTTGTTGGCGCCGACAACTATTCTTGCTGAGCAACATTATTTGACCTGTCTTGAGAGATTTAAAGATTTTCCTGTTAAAATAGAGTCACTTACACGTTTTACGGGATCTGCTGAACGCAAAGATATTTTGAAACGTGCGGCTGAACAAAAAATAGACATGCTGATCGGAACTCATGCTTTGTTAAGTAAGGATTTAAATTTTAAAGATTTAGGGCTTTTGATAATAGATGAGGAACATAAATTTGGTGTCGAGCACAAAGAAAAAATAAAAATGCGTTATCCTTTGACAGATATTTTATCGCTTTCTGCAACGCCTATTCCTCGGACTTTATCACTAGCGTTAGGGAATTTGCGTTCACTTTCGACGTTACAGACTCCTCCGGATTTACGTATTCCTGTTGAGACGATTGTTTCTGATTTCCGTCCTGAGTTGGTTAAGGAAGCTATTAGCTTCGAACTGAACCGTGGCGGACAGGTTTACTTTATTCAAAACAGGATCAAGGAGCTTCATAAATTTGCTGAGATGATCGCTGAACTGTTTCCAGAAGCTTCTATTGTTACGGCGCACGGACGTATGGAGGAAGATGAGCTGGAAGATGCATTTTTGGGATTCATGCGTGGGTATTATAATGTGCTAGTGTCCACTACTATTGTCGAAAGTGGTCTCGACATTCCCAATGCCAATACTCTTATTGTCAGTGATGCCCAGCGTTTGGGGTTGTCTCAGCTTTATCAACTCAAAGGACGTGTGGGTAGGTCGAATAAGCAGGCCTATGCATACTTTCTGTTTCCTGAGCATAAGAATATCACTGAAGCAGCGAACAAACGCTTGGATGCGCTTTTGGAATATACGGAATTAGGAGCAGGATTTCAGATTGCCAAGCAGGATATGGAAATACGCGGTGCTGGAAATATTTTAGGAGCGGAACAGCATGGACATTTGACAGCTTTAGGGTATGATATGTATATGAAGCTGCTGTGTGAAGAAGTTCAAAAGCTTCAAGGCAAGGTTTCGAATGTGACAGAGCCTTTAATTGATTTATCTTACGATGCTTTTATTCCTGATGAGTATATTCATGATCCGGCATTAAAAATGGAAGCATATAAGAAAATTGTATCAGTCAAAGAGCAAGGTCAAACTGAAGAATTAAAAAAAGAACTCCGTGACCGTTATGGGTCGTTGCCGGGATCAGTACTGACGCTATTTGAAATTGCGCGACTTAAGATAGAAGCCGGAAGGTTAGGAGTTGCATCTATCACCGAGAAAAAAAATCATATTGAAATTTTATTTTCCCATCAATCTAAAGCAGATCCATTGAAAGTAATGGCTATCGCGCGAAATGGCTCTCATCCGGTATCCTTTAATCCATATAATCCTAATTTACTTATTTATCAGACTTTTGCTGCGGATGCAGAACAGAAAGTTCACCGTTTGACGGCATTTTTTCGTGATATCCTCATTACCTAGTAGCTTGCAAAAATTTGTTCCGTGATATATAATAAGAAAAATAAAGTTTTGGAGAAAAGAATGCTTCTGTCAAAAGATAAGCAGCGAACGTTATTTTGCGGCGCGCTCACAAGCGACGACAAACTTAACAAAACATATACTGTTAATGGCTGGGTTGATCACTATAGAGACCATGGTGAATTAGTTTTTATCGATCTGCGCGACAGAAGCGGAATAGTACAATTGGTTTTTGATCCTGCAGAAGCTAGGAAGACACACGAACTAGCAAAAACATTACGCCGGGAAGATGTGATCAGTGCCAAAGGTTTTCTGCGTAGGAGGGGAGAAGGTTTGGAGAATCCACGTATTGCTACGGGGGCTTATGAACTAGTCTGTACAGAACTTTTTATTTTTAATCGGTCGAAAACACCTCCTTTTGATATCCATGCTGATCAAGTTAACGAAGAAGCCCGTCTTAAATATCGATATCTTGATCTGAGATCCCCCAAAATGTATGATAACCTTCTAAAACGATCGTTGATTGTTGAAAATATTCGTTCAACAATGCAGGAAAATGGTTTTTTGGAAGTTGAAACACCTCTTCTGACAAGATCCACCCCCGAAGGCGCTCGTGATTTTCTTGTACCGTCGCGTCTGCATAAAGGTTCGTTTTATGCTCTTCCTCAGTCACCTCAGATTTTTAAGCAGCTGCTGATGGTAGGAGGTATCGAGCGGTATTATCAGATAGCCCGCTGTTTCCGCGATGAAGATCTCCGTGCCGATCGTCAGCCTGAGTTTACGCAATTGGATATAGAAATGTCGTTTGTAACTGCAGAAGATATCCAGTCACTTATCGAGGAAATGTTAGTAAGGATATTGAAGAGAATTTATAATTTGGATATACAAATTCCTTTTCTACGTATGAGCTATCATAATGCCATGGAAAAGTATGGGTCTGATAGGCCGGATTTGCGCTTTGGAATGGGGATTGTTGATGTTAGCTCTATTGTCAGTAATTCTGATTTTTCTGTATTTACATCGGTTACTGCGAAGGGAGGGATGGTAAAATGTCTGCCTGTTCCTAACGGCGATAAACTTTCGCGCAAAGATTTAGATGAATTAATTTCTTTTGTTGGCAACTATGGAGCTAAAGGTATGGCATGGATGCGTGTTAAGAATGGTGCCCTTGAATCGAATATTGTCAAATATTTCTCTGAGGATATTCAGCAACAGCTCATTAAAATAACCGGTGCCGAAGATGGCTATGTGCTTTTGTTTATAGCGGATGTGAATGATAAAATTGTTTATGATGCTATTGGTAATCTCCGTTTAGAAATAGGAGACAGATTTGAATTGCGGCCGAAAGATAAATTTTCATTTTTATGGGTTGTTGATTTTCCTATGCTCGAAAAAGATATCGAAACAGGACGTTGGGTGTCCGTTCACCACCCTTTTACGTCTCCGAATCCTGAGGATATTAAATTATTGGAGAGCAATCCTGGTAAGGTTCGAGCTAGTGCTTATGATGTTATCTGCAATGGGATTGAACTAGGAGGAGGCTCTATTCGTATTGCTGATTCTGAAACACAGGCAAAAATTTTTCAACTTCTCAACATCTCGGAAGCTGAAGCTCAAGAGAAATTTGGTTTTCTTTTAGATGCTTTAGCATTTGGTGCGCCTCCGCATGGGGGTATTGCATTAGGATTAGATAGAATGGTCATGCAGTTCCAGCAGCTTGACAGTATTCGTGATGTTATTGCATTTCCTAAAACACAAAAAGGAACATGCCCTTTAACGGATGCACCTTCGGAAGTTGATATTCAACAACTTTTAGATTTAGGAATTCAAGTAAAAAAGAACTAAGGTAGGAAAATTCTAAAATATTTGCGCACACTAGGATAAAAAATTCCTGTTATTGCAAAACTGTTAACAATATCCTGGTAGCTATATCCATATAAAAATTTCAGTAGAGGACTGAATACACTTTTATGAGCAGGCGTGCGAAAAGGCGATGCAATAACAACTGAATTTTTATTTAAAAAATGAAGAATGATACCGTTTTTTACACGAGCAAGGTGACACGAATTTAAAACGGTTAGCTTCGGTGAAATGTTTTTGATTCTTTCTTCAATTTTGTGGTGTGTTAATTTTCCTTGATCATTCTCAATAATTCCGTGATCTGCAACAAACAGAAGTTCCGGTTGGATATTATCAATAATAAAATTTCTTTTATCTGTAAGGTAAGCTATTTTTTCTGATTCCGTAGGGGCACCATAGAGTTCTTTATTATAGATTAAAGAAATCGTTTTGAACGGTCCTGTTTCATCGCAATGCTTGTGTTGGCAATATATTGCGAGCAGTGAGTCGCTAGCAAATTCAAACGGAATGAAAAAATATTTCTTCCCATAGGTAATAAATAATTTTATGTAAGTATTAGGCAAAGAGATTTGTATTTCATTCAGAAATTCTAAAATATGATTGCGACCTTGATGATTTTTTAATCCAAAAGAATCATAAATAGGAAAAAGTTCAGTATCTTCAATGAATCGCTGCTTCCAAAATTTTGTTCGTTCTTCAGAAAGAACAAAATGAAATTTTTTATATTTGCATTGGATTAAAATTTCAAGTTCTGATTGATAATTAATTTGAACAAAATAGGTTTCAGCATAGATAAATTTCTTTATTTGTTCGATTTCAGAATAATCTGCTTTCAACGAGCTTGAACTGGCAAATAAATTACTTTTAAGAGGTAATAATTCATCTTCGAGACAGCAGAATTTAATTTGATTATTTTTATTTGTATATGCTCGGATATGCCGATTATCCGAACGTAGCAAAAATGGAGTCATTATTTTTTTGAGTCGGAAGAATGAATAACAATCACTCTTCCTTGTTTGAAATTGTCGATGGATCTTTGTTGGGAAAAAAGTTCTTCGATGTCCGAGTCAAATAACACAATGTCAGAATTGAACGTACCTGAAGGTTCAGCAGGCAAAACATAGGCTATTCTTTTACCTCGTGCCTGATGATTTAAAGCTTCTGTGATGGAACTAACATAGTGGACTGGACCTTGTTTTTGAAGGATTTTTGGGTCGACTGTTTCTACACCATGTACGAGCTGACCTCTCTGGTTGATAATTTTTGGCATTAGTGACATATTGAAATTTTTGAACATCACCATATCGATAATTAGCGTATCATAATAACGATTCAACTTATCTTTTTTCAGAAAATTGGTTATAATTTCTGGTTTGATATTCTTGTAGAATGAACTTGAAATGCCTTTTTCTCCATACAGGGGAAAAACAAGGCTTCCTTTGATGGTAGATTTTTCGATCATGGAATTTTCTACTTCTAAACCGTACAACAAAGATAATAATTGAGATCGCACTGATTCATCGCGTGTGAAATAGTTATTGACAATGAAAAGTGATGATACTTTAATTTGTGTTATTGCCCGGGCTGCAAAAACAAGTAGTTCGTCTTTAAGTTTTTGAGTAACATTAGCAACGTTTCGACCGATATTTTGGTCGTCGTAGGTAATCGGAACTGCATATTCTGTAATTATCTTTCCTGTTGACCAGTTTATATAGGAATTATAATCAGGATATGATTCAATGACATCAGTTGGTTTTTGTTCTGCGTTGGTCTCTGGGAAAGTACCTGGCCTAAATTGAGGATAAATGTTTCCCGTTGCAAGAAAAATAATGATCCAACTTAAGTGTTTCAAAATTTTCTCCTCTTATTATCTAATTGATCACGATTGATAACAACTGGGTTCCAACGTTGAATTCTATTTTCGCGTTCTGCAAGTGATAATTCTGGATCGTTGATGCCTAGTTTCTTTTTTGCTATGCGTACTGCTTCTGATGGCATAAGTTCTGGGGCTTGTCCTGAAATTTTCGAGCTACTGTTGTAATTTTGACCTTTGTTTTGAGCTGCTGTCATTTTGTCTTCATCCAGCATTTTTCGGATGGCTTGTGCCATATCCCATGCTAACTTTTCAACGTTTCCGTGAAGCCCAGCTTTTTTATAAAGTTTTAATGCGGTTACTTTATCGCGTTTTTCATGCTCCATGATCGATGCAATTCGACCAATGCCATCTTTGTAAGCTGTCGCCAAATAAATTTTCAGAGAATTTTTATAGTCACGCGCATTGAAAAGTTCATTTGCGCGCCTGATGAGCATAGCTCGTTCTGCAGAATCCATATCCACCTCCGGCTAGTTTGCAAGATGCTGCAAGCTTTCTCCTATTTTATCGACATTTTCACGAAAAACTTGAGTATTTCCTTCTAGCCGGGCTTTTTCTGCCTCAAGGTAGTAGCCGTAAGCGTTGTTAATAGAAAGCTGAAGCTGCTGTTCTCGAGAAAGTTCCTCCTGAGGAATGAAAATCTCTCTGCTGTCATGAGTAAGATCTTCTGGAGTAATATCAATGATAACTTTTGTGTTGTTGATTAATGCAAATCGTGTTGCTAAGGGGATACTTACAGATTCTGATTCAAGAAAGATCGTCCGAAGATATATACCACCGTCTTTTGTAGGATAAAAAACTGTATCTGAACTAGAAATCCTTGATCCTCGTTGTCCCCAAAGTGTTGCTAGCCTTGAGAAATCCTGATCCTGATTAAGAAATGCTTCGGCTTGTGCTAGACCTGCGGTACCTAAATGTGAAGAGGCTTCGTAAAGATGAAGTTTGGATGTTCCATTTTCATCCAAGTATCCTAAAAGACGAGCAGAAAAAATATTTTTATTTTTGGGGACGTATGTGCGTTGCATTGCTAGATAATGGTTGTTATTGGTTTCTATCATTACAAAAGTGATATTTTCTGGTTCGTCGGAGTTCAGAGGCCGTGCAATTGTTCGTTCGTTAAGGCCAGCATAGAAACTAGATGCATTTGTTTCATGGTAAGCCCCGAGTAAGCGGCTTTGGATATCAAACAATTCATGCGGATAAAGATATTCTTCAGGCTGAAGCGTCATGACACGTGTAAATAGTTTTGGAAACAGTCGTTGCGCAATTTTGACATGAGGATCTTGAGGTTCGACGACAGCAAAGCGCACTTCCCCCGAATACGCTGAAACAAAAGCTTTTAATGGCGAGCGCAACCAATTTTTGAGTCCCCAGCGCGTCGGAACTGATAGTGCTGTAAACATTTTGTCGGACATGCTGTAAGCATCGAGCTCCCACCAAAGTTCGTTCTTGTGGAATATGAGGCGAGGATCGCCGTACTCAAACATAGGCAGTAATGTTTTTACGATTTCGGAAGGTTTTCTTTTTAATAAAAACTGTGTATCGTTACGATAGTAGTCGGTTAACAGAAAACGTGAATCGCGATAGGAAATCGTTAGTGCCATTACCAGCAATGGATTAACTGGTACAGCTCGGATATTCCTATAAGTGCGTTCGGCGATCGGTGCGCTTTCCTGAGAAAAGTCAGCAATGGGCATAGTCGAATTTACAAAGGCAAAACTATCAATGGAATCACTGAAGAAAATAGCCGGTTTGTTCAAGACAAATGCAGGATCGTCTGCCTGCATAGATAAATTTTTAAGAGTCAGGTCAGGATAGCCATCTGCAGTGAACTTAAATGCTTTACCAATGACCGCTCCATGTCCGAAAATATTACGGAAATGTTTGATATCCCAATCGGTACCGAGAGTATGGTCGATTTCACGGGCAGTTATGAAATAAGGGTTAATTTGGTCATTGGAGTCTTTAATGAGCAAAGGGGATACTTTTTCTATCGAAAAGATAGGTAAGATTTCCTGATTTTTTTGGACGGCTTTCAAAAAGTGCTGACTGTCTTCCCAAAAGTTTTTTTGTAGGATTTGGTTGAGATTTTGACTGTTCGCTAAAAAGGCTTGATCCCTCATGATATTATCAATTGCAAACGCTTTGCGTGTGTTTTCCGCATGGATTGCTGCAAACTTTTCTTGATAAGCACTTTTGTTGGGTGAGAAAATGATTTTTTCGAGATAAAACGGCCAAATCGTATGAGCACTTAATACGAAAATAATTGTAATTGCCATGCTCACGGCAGTGATTTTTGACCGTACCCCAATAAATGTAACAATTAGTGCAAGTAAGAATATTGTTAATGCCGATAAAATAAAGGGAACGAAACGCCCATACACTTCAATAAAACCAATAAAATGGACAGGAAGAATTTTACTAGTAATATTTTCTGCTTTGAAGATGATGAAAAAAATCAACGTGCAAAAAAGAGCTAAACTAAATGATACTGTATCGAATTTGTATTTTTCGGAAGGATAGATAAAACGAAATCCAGCCAGTAGAAAGAAAAATCCTCCTAAAAGCAAAGATGTACGCTTTAGAAGAGGCAGCCAAAAAAGGTAGAATGCCATATCTAACCCAAATAATGCATCTACTTTTCCTGTTTTTCCTGCAAAAAATGCAAAAATTAAAGCTTCTGCAGCACGCAAGAAATATTCAGCTACTGCTGCAGCAAAGAAAATAGTTAGAGTTTTGGCAAACGTAAATCGTGTATTTTTGCGCTCTGCAGGCGATCCGGATAATGAATGAAAAATGGCAATTATCGACAACAAAAAGGCCGTAAGCGGAATAGTAAATAATCGCACAAACATCAGAGTATAAGCAGTACGCAGCGATTCTTGAGACAACAGCCAACTAATTTCGATAATAACGCGTGATGATAGAAAGATTAATCCGATAATTCCTGCAACAATCAGCATGATGACAGTGATAATTCGATAAATGGATTTTTTCATAGCAAGTCCTTATATTTTTACTAGGTTAGGTGATTGTTTTTCTTCAGGGCGCTGATTCAGAAATACATACATAATTTGAGCGTTGCTACTTTCTGGGATCAGCGGTACAAACAGTACCTCGTCAAAGGTAATATTTTTTTCGTTATTAAGATCTTTAAAAGACATATTGCGCAACGTATGCCGTTCAGGGATAAGGGTTGGGTTTTTGATCCACTCACACTGTTTTTCATCGAAGAAAGGTGTATTATCAAGATCTTTAATAGTAAGATGTTGTAAGCTGACATCGAGGATATTATAATAGCGAATTTGAGTTTTACCGCTGCTGTCGATGAAAGCGCTTTTTTTCAGGAAAGTTTCTTTGAACGTCTTGTTATAATAGCTAACGTAAGGGCTGCTAGCTTCTGTGTTGAAAATCAGCACAGGAAATCGTGCATTGTCAGCGGTGATGTGGAATTTTTCTTTTTCGGTCATTGCTAATTCGGTTTTCAGTTTGTCGAAAGCAGAAATTTTTTCAATAAAACGGTTGAGATCAGCTCCCAAGTTACCAAATTCATCCTGCTCAGGAAATCGAAGGGAATCAGGACGCATTTGTGTATTATAACTAAGATTGTTCATACGGCGCAGGAATTCCTGGTATTTATTGAGTCCACGATTATAAATAAAAATGAGGACAATAACTCCATATACTGCTGCTACTAAAGCAATAACAATAACCGCAATATAAATATTACGGAAAATTTCTTCCGTACCAGGCTGAGCAAATATCCATAAGGGTTCCAAAATAACATCGATAGCGGTCAACGCACTAAAAAATGCGATCAATATTGTCAGTGATAATGCAATATAAATCCTGACAGCATGTGACAATGAAAACATAGAGCCCCCGTATTTGATATTTTACATTTTACCTATTATATTATAAGATAATGATAAAATCAAATGATAACAAATAAGGAAGAAAAATGAAAAATACAATTTTTGCTAAGGTCAACGGTACACCTGTTAAGGGAGAAGATATTTTGAGAGGAGTAAAACGTCTCCTGGCTGAGTATGAAGGAACAGATTCGTTTGTACTAACTCCCAATGATGATAATCAAGCGTTTTTATATGCGGAAGCTCTTCAGAAGCTGATCGAACGCCAAGCTTTGTTAAAGATGGCTGCTCTTGAGGGGATTGAAGCTGATGAAGAAGAAGTGAATCGTTCATTGTTTGAGCTGCGCGACAATTGTCAAGACGATGCCGAATGGGAAGCTTTGCTTCATGATATGAGACTTGAAGATCATCAGCTACGCGAAGAACTTCTTAGAGATTTGACGATAGATAATCTACTTTTTTCTCGGCTGCAGCATGTTGAAGAACCTGATGATGAAGCGGCTGAAGCTTTCTACCATCGCAATAAAGAGTCAATGACGCTTCCGGAGATTTTTTCTTTTGTTGAGGTTGAAGCACCATCTCAAGAGAAACTTCAAGATGCTGCGTTAGCATTGAATGCTCAAGAGACAGCGGCTATTTTGAATGAAGCAGAACGTTTAGGTTTTCGTTGTTCCCTGAGTGATGATATCCCCAAGCATAAGCTACCTGATCCACTTCAATCGGTGCTTTCCGATTTGGAGCCCGGTAAAATTGGGTCGTTACCTACTGATGATGGTACTATTGTTTTAATAAAGCTCTTGTCTAAAATACCAAGTAAAACTTTGTCTTTTGAAGATGTGCTTCCTGGACTTAAGGAGTATCTAGCAGTGATGCAGCAAAAAGCATTGATGGATGCGCTAGTTGAGGAGGCATTGGAAAAATGTGACGTAGTTTATCTTAATACCGAACTTTTGAAAGATTTGTAGGGGGAATCTATGGTAAAAATAGCTTTCTTAATGGACAAAGGAGTGTATTTTAATTTTTTGAGGAGGTGGTAGCCAAATATGATCAATCAAGTGAGTTTATCATTGACGATATTTTTATTAATTTTTATGATTGTTAGTTTTATTTTGATGCTAGGAGTTTCACCTTTTGCTTGGCGAGCATTTCAAAATATTCGTGTGGAGTCTAAAAATACTCAAAAAATTAGGCCTTTGCGTCGATCAATTTCTGATTATTTAGAAAAACTTTCCGAAAGCAAAGATGAAGCAGAAATCTATAAACTAATAGAAACAATACGTAAAGAGGCAAAAAAAACAATGAGAATCCAACCTCATACAGATCAGGGTCAACAGGCTGACTCTATATTAAAGTGGCTGGATAATTTTATTGTGCATCGTCATATTAGTGATTTGAAAAATCATGGAGAATCAGCTCAAATACGTTATAATGCTCAGAAAAAAGATTTTAAATTAATGATTGTCGCTCAGTAAAATATAAATGTTTGCAGTTATCTTAGCGTCCTATACTATAAGAAGCTTCTGTTTTTACAGAAGATGGCCTTACATAGATTTCTGGGGAAAAATCTCCTAAAACTCCATATTTATCTTTGGATCTGATAGATATATAATATGGAGTTTCATTTTGGAGTCCTTGTAATATATAAGTTAGTTTTGAGGTGCTATTTTTTTCAGGGTGCGGCACGGAAATAGGTGAAGCAGGTGATATCGAAGCTTTGCCAAAATAATTGCTAGGAGCTGTTCCGTAATAAATTTCATAGGATACAATATCTGGATCTGGCAATAAATTCCATTCCAACTCAACAGATTGATCTCCTTCTTTCACTAAAGAAAAGTTTAATAATCCAGGATTAGGAAATTCTTGAAATTCAACCTGAATATTGTGTAAAAACATAGGAGAGTTTGTCTCGCTGCGCGCTGAAGGATAATATTCATACTTTAACTGCAAATATTTCCCTGTATTTTTTGATGGAGGAAACCGATTATGTTCAAGATTAATGTATGTCCATGGCATAATATCAGCGCTTGTTTCGGGAAAGAAATAATTTGTAGAAAATCGGTAGCCTATTTTATAGTAGGCTTCATTAGGAAGTTTAACTATAGGATTAATTCTTTGAAGTTTGGAATAGTTTGATGAAATAGTAAAAACATCGGTTTCAAAAGAACTAGGCTCTTTTAATGTTGTGAAAGTCTTAAAATTTTTCTGAATATCACGATATATAGTGAATTCATCCAATGAAAACATTGCATTGTTGCCTATGATCAGCGGGAAATTTTTTTGGCCGAGTTGCAAATGAGTAACCGGATAAAGTGTTTCTCCATAAAAGTTTTGATTTTTGGTAATATGGACAACATTTTTTTCTTCGCCATTCCTATAGACCCTGATAACTTGTTGTCCCGTGTCCAGTACCATAGTATGTTTTTCCCATGTTTGGTAAATAAGCGGTTCAGATTCTTTCAAAGTGAAGGAATAAGTTTTGAAGTCCTTATCTCGGAAAAAGTTGCTAAAATGATAAACAATAACACCTTTTTCTACTGTAATTTTAAATCCGTAAGAATTATTATCTTTTGGGTTGCCGATATCAGGACTCATAAATGATACGATCGTTTGGTGCCCTTCTCCAATACGGTAGGGATAGAGCCAAAAATCGATCGTAAAACTTTGAACACTAAGATTATTATTAACAAGTACGGAATGTTCGCGCGGAAACATAGTAATTGAGTCTGCACCCGAAATAAATTTTCCCGAAGCACTGCCAAAAATTTTTTCAATAGTATTTGTTTCATAATGTGACCTGATGATTTGGTAGTTATTGACAATATCTTGTCCATCGAAGGAGAGTTTAAGATCTATCATTTCTTGAGAAGGTTCAATTATTTTTTTCGTGATGACCGTGTTTCCTGAAAAGTTCGTGATATGCATATCATTGGCTCGGAATATGCCTAATGTAGGTGAAAAAGTAAAAGTTTTACTCTGGATGTCTTGAAAAATCGGATCTTTGAGAGCGGCGCGTACAGGTATTTTTGTTGCTGCTAGAAGTATAATCATTAAGAATAAGAATAAAAATATTGTTTTTCCGGCATGCTCTGACATATTTCCTCCTTTTCTCTTTTATTATCGGATTTCCCAAATGAATTTTAAGTTGCAGCTTCAAGTTTTTTTAAAAATCTGCATAGAATTTTCAATGCTTGACTATTTCCTAAAATATAATAATAATTTAAAAGAAAGAAAAAGGAGTTATTTATGAAAGTTTATATTGTTTCTGCCAAACGTTCAGCAGTGGGTTCGTTTTTAGGAACACTTAGCTCGATCGAACCCGGTCGTTTGGGAGCTGCTGTTATCAAAGGCACACTCAATACAGATGTTGTTCCTGCTTCTGGTATCGATGAAGTCGTACTTGGTAATGTTCTGATGGCAGGTCACGGACAAGGAATTGCACGTCAAGCTTCTATTTACGGAGATATTCCTGATACCGTTCCGGCTTGTAGTGTCAACATGATTTGTGGCAGCGGCATGAAATCGATTATGACTGCATTCTCTGAAATCCGTGCTGGTATGGCGCATTTAGTGGTGGCGGGTGGCACAGAAAATATGTCTCAATCTCCGTTTTTGCTTCCTTATACGGCGCGACATGGCATCAAAATGGGAGAAATTAATATGAAAGATCATATGGTTTTCGATGCGCTGACAGATGCTTTTGACGGTTATCATATGGGAGTTACTGCTGAAAATATTGCAGAAAAGTTGGATATCTCACGCGAAGAACAGGATAAATTTGCCTTTGAGTCTCAGGAAAAAGCCATTAAAGCGATCGATTCTGGACGTTTTAAAACGGAAATTGTTCCTATTGACGTGCGTATTAAAAAAGAAATTATTTCCTTCGATACTGATGAACACCCCAATCGTACGACTAGTTTGGAAAAGCTTGCCAGCCTGCGTCCTGTGTTCAAGCCCGGTGGTACAGTAACTGCTGGCAATTCATCAGGCCTTAATGATGGAGCGGCAGTTTTGTTGGTTGCCAGCGAGCATGCTGTTGAAAAGTATGGGCTTAAACCAATGGTTGAGATTATATCAGTCGGGCAAGGGGGATGTGATCCTGCTTATATGGGTTTTGGACCTGTTTACGCCTCTACAAAGGCTCTTTCTTCCGTTAATCTCAAACTTCAGGATATGGGTCTTATCGAGCTTAATGAAGCGTTTGCAGCACAAGCATTAGGCGTTATCAAAAAACTAGCGGCAGAATATAAAGAAACTCAAGAGTCGATTTTGGAACGTTGTAATGTAAATGGTGGAGCGATAGCATTAGGGCACCCGGTGGGGGCATCCGGTGCGCGTATAACTGTTACACTAATTCACGAGATGCTTAAACGTGGAACCCCTTATGGTTTGGCGTCACTTTGCATTGGCGGTGGCATGGGAACTGCTTTAGTTGTTAAGAATTGTCAGTAAAAAATCCTCCTGAATTCAGGAGGATTTTTGATTGCTTAAAGATATAAACAAGGTGCATTGTCGAATCCACAGCTTTTCCGAGGTGTGAAATTGACGATTTTTGTGAAACTATCAACTTCAAGTGAAGCTCCTCCTACTAATGCACCATTAATATCTGGCATGCTCATTAATTCGTTGATATTGTCAGGTTTTACTGAACCGCCGTAGAGAATAACCATATTTTCTGCCAATTCGGTATTATGTGTTTTTTCCAAGATGAGTCGAATCATTTGATGAGCTTGGTTGGCATCTTGAGCAGATGCGGTTTTGCCGGTTCCAATTGCCCATACAGGCTCGTATGCAATGATGATTTTTTGAGCATCCGTCAGACTCACACCTTCTAATACTTTTTCTATCTGTGTTTGAAGTACAGATTGAAGTTTTCCGGATTCGCGCTCCTCAAGTGATTCTCCAACGCACAATATCGGTATTATTTCAAATTTTAATGCCGCTTTAATTTTTTTATTAATTTCTTCATTAGTTTCTCCAAATAGAGTCCGTCGTTCCGAATGACCAATCAAGGTATAATTGATGCCGGCATCTTTGAGCATAACAGGAGAAATTTCTCCTGTAAATGCACCTTTTTCTTCAAAATACATGTTTTGAGCACCAATTTGTACAGCTGTATCTTGGGCTGTTTCTGATGCCGCGTGTAGCATGGTAAATGGCACACATAATAAAATTTCCCTATGCGGATTCGAAGTGATTCCAGCATTCAATTCACGGATAAATTCCGTACCTTCGTTGATTGTTTTGTGCATTTTCCAGTTTCCTGCAATAATATATTTTTTCATAAATTTCTCCTAAGCATCCAAAAGCGCCGCAACGCCTGGCAAAGTTTTACCTTCAATAAGCTCCATTGATGCTCCTCCTCCTGTCGAGATATGAGTCATTTTGTCGGTAACACCTGCTTTATTCACCGCGGCAACCGAATCACCACCACCAATAATTGTAGTAACTCCTTTAAGTTCTGCAAGAGTTTTTGCAACTGTATTTGTCCCTGCAGCAAATTTTTCAAATTCAAAAACTCCTAACGGTCCATTCCAAAATACAGTTCTGGCAGTTTTGAAAATATCTTCAACTTCTGCAATTGATTTAGGTCCAGCATCAAGGCCCATCCATCCTTCAGGAATTTCGTGAATGTCTACGATTTTACTATTTGCATCTTCAGAAAACTTATCTGCAACAACCACATCAATCGGCAGTACAAATTTTGTTCCTTTTTCTTTTGCTGCATGCATAATTTTTTTTGCTGTTTCTAGCTGGTCTTCTTCGATCAAAGATGCTCCCACATGATATCCCATTGCTTTGAAGAATGTAAAGGCCATACCGCCTCCGATAATGATAGCATCGGTTTTATCGAGCAAATTTTCGATCACACCGATTTTTGATGAAACTTTTGCCCCTCCAATGATTGCAACAAACGGATGTTCGGGATTATGCAACACTTTGTCCTCAAGAAATTCCAGCTCGCGTTCCATCAAAATTCCTGCAACAGCAGGCAAAAATAAAGCCATGGTTTCTGTCGATGCGTGAGCTCTGTGTGCTGCCCCAAATGCGTCGTTAACGTAAATATCCATCCCTTTTGCAATTGATTCTGCCATTTTTTTACGTTCAGCTTCGTCTTTTGAGGTTTCTTCAGGATTAAAACGTGTATTTTCCAGCATCAAAACTTCACCATCTCCAAGCTCGGCAATCATTTTTTCGGTTTCGGGTCCAAATGTAGACGGTGCTGTTTTAACGTTTTTTCCCAATAATTTCGATAAATGTTCGGCTACAGGTTTCAATGACAATTTTTTTCGTATTTCCATATCAAATTTTGTCCTATCAAACGTTGCACCTTCTTTTTCTTCGGTTTTTTTTTGTTCTTTTTTGGGATCTCCTAAGTGGCTCATCAATACAAGTTTTTTTGCCCCGTGATCCAAGATATATTTTATTGTAGAAAGTGCTGCCCTAATACGTGTATCGTCGGTGATTGTGCAATTTGTTGCATCTCCTGTCATCGGGACATTAAAATCTACACGCATAATGACATTTTTTCCCTTGAAATCCATATCTTTGACTGTTTTTTTACTAATTGCCATATTTCTCTCCTATTTAATCGAATAGATTTAATATTCTTGTTATATTTTCAATAATTAATAGTTTTTTGTCGAGCCTACTAAGTAGTATGATCTACCTTGAAAAAGAATTCGTTCATTATCAACTATGCTGTGAATAATATTCTTATCGTTGAAAAATTCAATGCAGGTTCCCCAGGAATATATGTACTATTGAATCAGAATGACAACCTAAGGATTTTGATATTTGTTTACTTTCATTAGTTACACTAATTTCTTCATCTAATTCCAACACAAAAATCATTTTCTTGCTTTTTCGGTGTCTATCTGGAAAAATTCACGTTTTTTATTAACTCTGTATGCATACAGATATTTTTGAATTTCTTTTTCAAGATTTTTATAGTTACTTATTTCAGCATAATAATAGATTTCAAATAGTTCTGGAACTGCTGATGTTCTTGACATATCATTTCGGTGTTTTTCCATAGTATTTGTATCTTTGCTTTGTCCAATTTTTATTATTTTTTCTTTTCCGACATTCATAGTAGAGTTTGTTAGAATGTAAATGATGCCTTTTCCCCAGCAAATAAAGGAGAAAAACAAAGATGGTGATAAACAGAATTTTTTTCATTATTATGGCCTTTAAAATTTATAAATGTCTTGCTATATCCCCATTTTCCACCTGTAAAAATTATCGTTAAAATAAACAATGAAGCGGCCTTTTGGCCGCTCTATCAGGATTAAAGTGTTTTAGCAACAATTCCGGCCAAATTTGCCAGACGATTGGAAAAGCCCCATTCGTTATCATACCAAGCAAAAACTTTAACAGTTTTATTTTCCGGACCTCCTACTTTGGTAAGTTCGGAATCAAAAATTGCTGAATGCGGATCACCAACAATATCTTTCAATACAAGTGCATCTTCCGAGTATGATACTGTCCCTTTTAAATACCCTTCTGCTGCGGCTTTGATTACTTTGTTAACTTCGTCTTTGGAAGTCGATTTCGAGACTTCAAAAGTCATATCTGTGATCGAACCTACTGGTGTCGGAACACGCAATGCTCCACCGTCAAGTTTGCCTTTAAGTTCGGGAATAACAAGTCCAATAGCTTTTGCAGCGCCTGTCGACGATGGCACGATATTTTCTGCGGCAGCCCGTGCACGTCTCATATCACCTTTGCGGTGAGGGCTATCGAGAAGGTTTTGATCCATTGTGTATGAGTGTACGGTTGTCATGAAGCCGGAAATAATTCCAAAAGCATCGTTGATTGCTTTGGTAACTCCTGCCATTGAGTTTGTAGTGCACGAAGCGTTAGAAATAAGATTGGTATCTTTGGTAATTTTGTCCTGATTGACTCCGATAACCGTTGTTACATCAACATCTTCTCCCGAAGCAGCCGGTGCTGACAGAAGCACTTTTTTGGCGCCTGCTTTAATGTGCATGTTAAGCTGGTCACGCTTTGTGAAAATGCCTGTACATTCCATGACAATATCAACACCCATGTCTTTCCAAGGAAGCATTTCAGGATTTTTTTCAGCCAACAATTTGATTTTTTTGCCGTTTACAATAAGGTGGTCGCCGTCAAGTTTGGTTTCACCTTTGAACGGGCCGTAGCTTGAATCGAATCGGAAAAGCTGGAACAACATCGCCGGATCTGTAAGATCATTGATCGCAACAATTTCGTAATTACTGGAATAATTTTCCAAATATGCGCGCAGGGTGCATCGCCCAATCCGCCCAAAACCATTTATAGCTACTTTTGCCATAAAATCCTCCATAAGGAATATATTTCTATATTGATTTTAACATAAGATTTTTTTTTCGTCAAATTGCAAAAATTTTATCGCTGATACAGTCGCCATTCAGTGCCTGTTTGTGCTGTGAGTATTGCGTTTATCTTCTTGATATCAGGACCTGAAGTGGTTTGAAGACCGAGACCCGTCGATTTCAAAGCAATTCCAAAATATTCAGGTATCCCAACTGGACCTAAATTATCTTGTCGCAACACCTCTTGATTTGCTGATGTCGTATGATGTATTGAAAATTTAATATATTCTGAATCATCAGGGTACCTTGTCGGTAATTGTCCTGTAGATAATAGAAGTACTCCATATTTATTTTCAACACGGTCAAAAAAAAGATAGTAATCGCTATTTAAAGTAGCCTGTCTCTTCCAAATTGTGCCTTGAAGTTTTTTATACAAAGGTCCTGTAGCACTATAAGAAGGAATATGTGTGGAATCAGGTGCATTGCTTATTGAAACTGTGGTGAAAGGACTAAACATACAGCTTGATGTTGCTAGCAATGTTAATAATTTTTTCATGTATTAGCCTCTAATTTATCTTATTATACTTTATTTTAAGAGTCTGTGCAAGTTCGACGGATTGAAATTTTTTTCATTTTGTGGTATAATAATGGCATTACGATTAAGGAAAAATTATGCATCCGAAAGCAGGAGAAAAGCTCCGTATAGTTGCAGAGCTAGATGAAAAACTGAAAAATTTGGATCCTTCCGACCGAGAATATGGAAAAACCGCAAAAGAACGTGCTTCATACGATGATTTTATGAGAGCTCATGAAGCTTATGAAAAACTTCAAGCGTCCATAGCCGAAGCAGAAGAATGGATTGCATCAAAGAATCCTGAGTTGGATGAACTAGCAGAACTCGCAAAAGAAGAACTTCCCGCACAAAAAATAGAGCTTGAACGGCTTGATCAAGAAATTTTGTTACTACTCATTCCACAGGATCCCATGAAGGATAAAAGTGCGATCGTTGAAATCCGTGCTGGTGCCGGCGGCGACGAAGCAGCGTTGTTTGCGGGAGATTTGTTTCGTATGTACACTCGCTATGCTGAAAAACAGCGTTGGAAAATTGATGTTATTTCTTCCAGCGATCTGGGAATTGGTGGCTATAAAGAAATTGTATTTAATGTTTCCGGTAAGGGAGTTTATGGTGCACTCAAACTAGAAAGTGGCGTGCATCGAGTGCAGCGTGTGCCTATTACTGAGTCGGGAGGTCGGGTGCATACGTCGACAGCATCAGTTGCTGTACTCCCGGAGACCGATGAAACAGATGTTACGATTGACGAGAAAGACTTAAAAATTGATGTTTACCGTGCTAGCGGTGCAGGCGGTCAGCATGTTAATAAGACTGAATCTGCAGTACGGATTACGCATTTGCCTTCGGGATTGGTGGTTACATGTCAGGACGGTCGTTCTCAGATTCAAAACAAAGCAACAGCAATGATGGTACTACAGTCGCGATTGTACGATATGGAAATGCAGCGCCGGCAAAATGAAGAATCAGAAAAACGTAAAGCTCAAATTGGTTCAGGAGACCGTTCAGAAAAAATCCGAACTTATAATTTTCAGGAAAATAGAGTTACTGATCATCGTATCAAACTAACGCTTCACAAACTCGATGCTATTCTCGATGGCAGTCTTGACGAACTGCTCACAGCGCTTAAACAAAGCCAAGATGCTTTGCTGTTGGAACATTTGTCCTAGTGGAAACGATTAGAGCTCTCATCAAATGGGCACATCAATTACTTCCTGAAGAACAATTTCCTGAACGCAATGAAGAAATTACCCTCATATTAAAACATGTTTTCGGTGTGGAGCGTTATGAAATTTTGACACATAGTGGCGATACAGTTTCTTCTGAAAAGCAAACAGAATTTATTAGTATAGTGCGCGAACGGGCAACTTACAAGCCTTTAGCTTATATTTTAGGTTATGTTCCTTTTTATCATGATGTATTTCCGGTAAGTTCTGAAACCTTGATTCCACGCTCTGATACAGAATGCCTTATTGAGCAAGCACGTCTTTTGTTTTCTAAACCTCCTAATTCTGTTTTGGATATCGGTACAGGCACGGGAGTTATTGCTTTGTCGTTACGTAGGCTGTTTCCTAATTCTGGGATTACAGCATTGGATATCGTATCTGAACCATTTGAAAATTCCTGCAAAGCTTTAGATATTGATAATGTTGGTTTTGAAAGAATGGATTTTTTAGATAGGAAAAATTGGCAACGATTTTCTGGACAAAAATTTGATTTAATTGTATCTAATCCACCATACCTCAGCGAAGCTGATATGGAGCGTTTGGAGCCTCAAGTAAAAAATTTTGAACCCCAGACCGCTTTGTATGCTGAAGACCAAGGATTGTTATTTTATAAACAGATACATAATTTCTGCTGTGAATATCTAGCCGAAAATGGATACTGTTTGTTAGAGATAGATTATAAATGGCAAAATGTAAAAGCTTTGTTTTCTGAAAAATTTTTTATTTTTCCACCTATCAAAGATTTGAGCGGCCTAGAACGTTGTCTTGTTATTAAAGCTCAGTCTTAATACGGATCATCATTGGTGTTTTTATTTTCACCGAATGATCGTCACTGTCCGTGAAAATATAAATC
Organism: Brevinema andersonii; assembly: GCF_900112165.1. NCBI lineage: Bacteria > Pseudomonadati > Spirochaetota > Spirochaetia > Brevinematales > Brevinemataceae > Brevinema > Brevinema andersonii. Next base: position 302,068 of record NZ_FOKY01000001.1, on the reverse strand, counting down.
ATATCACGATTCACTTCAAGTAAGTTTGTTGAAACTTCTTCATTTATTAGGATTTCTGTACAAAATTTTTGACCTTTGTTTTTTAGAACCTTCAAGTATCCGGCAATAGGCATTTTTGATTTGATCTCTTTTAGTTTTCGGGGTGTTAATTTTTGAATGTCTTCAATGATGCCATTGTATATAAATAAATAAAAATTGCCTTGTTCCTGAAAATCAACAATTAATTCGATATCTGCTTCGGGTGTGGGTAGATACCAAATACCGTGCATATGTTGGTAAGGATCCTCTTGAGCGGATGTTTTTATGGTAGTGAGAAATAAGGAAAAAATAAAGACATATTTCATAGAAAGTTCTCCTTAAAAAAATAAAAAATTAATTTTTTATGCTGTCTATTTGTTTGGCAGAAACAAGGATAATAGTGTATAATATAAATAAAATTAAGTCAAGAGAAATGCTTATGAATCTTTTTTGTAAAATTTTATGGATGTTTCTATTATTAGGATCCTGTAATAGTTTTGGTGCCGAGCCTGTTGGTTCTGTCAAGGATGCTTACAGAAAAGGTCAATATCGTCAAGTGGTCAGAGAACTAGGCCGTATGGAATCTTTAACTCCCGAAGATACTTATATTCTTGCGCAGAGCTACAGCGCATTGAAAATGTTTGATCAAGCTTTGAAATATTTCTCACAGATCGATTATAAAACTTTTGCAGCTGCCCGTGAAACAGCATTTTTATATCCGTTTTTTGTGCAGGATTATCTTAATGTTCTCACCTCTAATCCGCGCCCTCTGGATGTCCAGGAAAAACTCAATATTTTCGACATAGCGGCGCTGGTGCCAAGTGAGCATCTTCTGCGTTCTGATATTGACCGTGTTTTATTTCGTGCGCTTTGGAATGAAGGCAATTTTATTGCAATGATGCTGGTTGATAAAAATTTGTCAGCTCAAGGGCGTGCGTGGCGAGAAATTGCCAAATTTCATTTAGGTCAAGCTTATGATCTCGGGGCTCTTGTGGAAGGATGGGATGGTTTTTCGCAACCGCAGGCTTATGGTAATATTCTACAGACGATAGATCCCGGAAATATTAGTGATCCCAAACAAGCAAAAGTTTTTGCAGAAGCTGCTCTTAAAACAAAATCACAACGCAAACGTGCTCTGGAGTTTGCTTCACGTTACCGGGAACTGTCCGGCGATCAAGAGTTTTTACTGCTGACGGAAGCTGAAGTTGCTCGTTTGGAAGGGGAACGGGACCGTGCTGCTTTAATACTTTATAGCTTTGTTATGAAAAATGATGCATCTCTGTCGTTTCATCAGGCTGCGCATCGTCAGCTAGTGCGCCAAAAAATGTATCCCAAAGCATATCGGGCAGCCCGAGTAGCATATCAGCGTTATGGTATCGAGTTTTCTACCGAGTATACAGATGCGCTCGAACAAAATAAAAAACCAGACCTCATTCTAAAATGGTATAAACAGAATTATCAGAATATTTCTCAAGATCTTCATAATCAAATTTTAAGGGCACTGATACGATCAGATATCAAGCGCGCTGAACAGGCTGCTGATCTTGGTGCAGAAACCAACAGTGATCATGGTGCTTTTCTGTTTATGCGCGGCCTTATCAAAGAACATCTCGGCAAAACCCAAGAAGCTTATAAGGTTTATTTGGATGTGATGTTTAAAGAGCCATTTGGATATGCTGGGTTGGTGAGCCGTCAGAAAGAATTAGCAATGCGTAGTAAATTTCGTCCTATTTTTGAAGAAAAAATTAGTAATACAGTCAGTATTCTAGAAAACTTAGGTCTTGAAAATAGACTGCTCATCAGTAAGGCTCTGTTGATTGACCCGGAAACTATGCCGCTTATCGATCGCAAACAGCTTCAAAAAGATCAAGTGCTTTCTGATAAACAAATGCTTAAAGCACTTAATGTTAAATCATTGCCATATTTGGAGAAGTTTGACAAGCGTTTGACGAATTTTTCGCACCAGTCATTAAAATATCTCGAAGCTGCTGTTGCTGAGGGTGGAAAAGATTCTGATGATCCGCACATCACTGCTAAATATTTTTACAAG